>JAFYKQ010000038.1 GCA_017537565.1 Flavobacteriales bacterium | reverse complement strand
GGTCTTTTTTATCAATAATCGTATAGAGGATATACAGGAATTGGCAGGTATGATACAGCGACTGGTGCCAGATGCACGTATAGCTGTGGGACACGGGCAGATGAAAGGTAGCGACCTTGAAAACCTTATGCTTGGGTTTATGGAGGGGGAATATGATGTGCTGGTATCCACTACCATAGTAGAAAGCGGGCTGGACGTTCCCAATGCCAATACGATGTTTGTCAATAATGCTCATATGTTTGGTCTTTCAGACCTGCACCAGATGCGTGGACGTGTGGGACGAAGCAATAAAAATGCGTTCTGTTACTATATAGCACCACCATATAGCGCTATGACAGATGATGCACGTCATCGTCTGGAAGCATTGGAAAAGTATTCGGCTGTGGGACAGGGTATAAACATAGCGATGAAAGACCTCGAGATAAGGGGAGCGGGAGACCTACTGGGAGCAGAACAGAGTGGTTTTATAGCCGATATAGGTTTTGATACCTACCAAAAAATCTTGGCCGAGGCGGTAGAAGAATTACGTCGAGAGGAATTTGCAGAAATATTTGAAGGTAAGGAAAATGACAGCATAGCATTTACTCCTCCTGCCACACAGATAGATACAGATTTTGAACTGCTTATACCAGATGATTACGTATCGTCCAGCATAGAGCGTTTACGACTGTATAATACGCTTACATCGGTTAAAAGTGAGGAAGAATTGGTGTCTTTTGCGGCCTCACTTAATGACCGTTTTGGGCAGGCTCCACGTCAAGTGGTGGAACTGATGGACTCTATACGCCTCAAATGGAAAACATCTATGCTGGGAGTAGAGAGACTCTTTATGAAACGAGGTGTGATGCGTCTTTATTTTCCAGAGGATTCTTCCAGTGCTTTCTTTTCAAGTGATGTCTTTACTCGTATATTGTCGTGGGTAGCATCTCACGGTAAGGATTGTCGTATGGAAGAAAAGAGTATGAAGAGCGGTCGTCTGGCACTTATATTAAAGGTAGATGATGTGAAAACATTACCACGAGCTATAAAAATTATAAACTCTCTCTATGATAGTGCGGTGGTAGAGGATAAATAGTGTATATTTGTAGAGGATAACAATAAAAATATAGATGATGAAAAAATATCTTTTAACCGTTTTACTTGCTGTGGGTAGTTATGTGATGCTATTCTCACAGCACAAGGGTATCGATAGTTCAAAATATGACCACGTGTGGGACGAGAGCGAAGGCCTGTATCGTGTAAGACGTGGTTCTTTGTTTGGTTTTGTAGATAAAGATGGCCGAGAAGTGTTGCCTCTTAAATACTATTTTGCCTATGATTTCAGCGAAGGGGTAGCTGCGGTGAGATATGATGGAAAATTTGGCTTTATAGATAAAGAAGGTCGTGAAGCACTTCCTTTTCTCTATGACGATGGTGCTGTATTCAGCGAAGGTATGTGTGCTGTTAACGTGGGTATAGTATGGTCGTACATTAACCGTGAGGGACGACTGATGATGAATTATAAATACACTCACGCTTATCCGTTTAAGGAAGGTAGAGGTCGTGTGAGATTTGGCAAATGGGGTTTTGTGGATAAAGAAGGCAAAGAAATAGTTCCACTGGTCTATGAAGCAGCCGAAGATTATAAAGACGGCAAAGCCCACGTTAAGAAAAATGGTGAGTGGTTCTATATAGACTATAATGGCAATAGAATAGAATAAACATTAGTAGGTACTATGGAAAACAGTCAGACAAATGTCTTTCTCACACCGGTTGAATTCCTCAAAGGCATAGGACCTCGTCGTGCGATGGTCTTAAAAAACGAATTGGGGATATTTACAGCGGGTGATTTGCTGACGTTTTATCCATTCCGCTATGTAGATAAATCGAGGTTTTACACTGTAGCTCAGTTACGCCAGACGTTAGATGTAGATGTGCAGGTGGTAGGACGTTTGGGACGTGTGGAGGAAGTGAAGCAGGGGGTGCGCGTGGTGAGAATGACAGCTACGCTTTCAGACGGTACGGGAGTAATGCAATTGGTGTGGTTCAAGGGTTTTTCCTGGATAAAAAAGAACTTGAAAGAAGGCGAAGAGTATGTCGTTTATGGTCGTGTGAGTATGTTTGCGGGAAGGGTGTCTATGGCTCATCCCGAGATGGAGACATCGTCCCAATATGAATCTTCCCCTATGGGAAAACTAGTCCCCGTTTATTCATCTACCGAAAAAACCCAGAAGGCAGGTATCACCCAGCGATTGCTATCGGTGGCGATATATTCTTTCCTGGAACAATGGGATAGCTATGTACACGAGACTCTTTCACGTGATGTTATAAAGGATAATGACCTTATGGGGCGTAGGGAGGCTATACGCAACATACATTTCCCGGCAGATAATGCGGCTCTTATGAAGGCTCGTCGTCGTATGAAATTTGAAGAGTTGTTTTATATGCAGATGGCTATGGTGCGTAAAAAAATAGCCAGAGCCAATCGTTTTACAGGGTATAAATTTACGGTAGTTGGTAGCCTGTTTAATGAGTTTTATAAAAATCATTTGTCGTTTGAACTTACAGGAGCACAGAAACGTGTCATAAAGGAGATACGTCGTGATGTCAATACAGGTGCTCAAATGAATCGTCTGGTACAGGGTGATGTGGGTAGTGGCAAAACCATAGTGGCTCTTATGGCGATGCTTATGGCTCTGGATAACGGATACCAGGCCTGTATGATGGCTCCTACTGAAATCCTGGCTACACAACATTATAATTCCATATCCCGTATGTTACAGGGTATGGGTGTGCGTGTAGAACTGCTCACGGGTAGTACGCGTACGGCTCGTCGTCGTGAGATATTGGAAGGATTACAGGAGGGTAGTGTGCATATAGTGGTGGGCACACACGCTCTTATAGAGGATAGTGTGGTGTTTAAGAATCTGGCACTGGCGGTGATAGATGAACAACATCGTTTTGGGGTGGAGCAACGTTCGCGGTTATGGGGTAAGAGTGCATTCCCGCCTCACGTTCTGGTGATGACGGCTACACCTATACCGCGTACACTCGCTATGACGGTATATGGAGACCTGGACGTTTCGGTTATAGATGAACTACCGGCAGGCCGCCGTCCAGTACAGACACTGCATCGTTATGAGCAGTCGCGACTGGGAGTACTAGGTTTTATGAAGGGACAGATAGATAAAGGTCGCCAAGTGTATGTGGTGTATCCGCTTATAGATGAATCTGAAACGATGGATTATAAAAATCTCATAGATGGCTATACAGACCTTGATGAATACTTTGAGCGGCCAGCCTATAACGTAGAGGTGGTACACGGACGTATGAAGGCCGAGGAAAAAGATGCTATTATAGAGCGTTTTGCATCGGGGAGAGCCAATATATTGGTGTCAACCACAGTGATAGAGGTAGGTGTTGATATTCCAAATGCTACTGTGATGGTAATAGAGAGTGCCGAACGTTTTGGATTGGCACAATTACATCAGTTACGAGGTAGGGTAGGACGAGGACGAGAGCAGTCGTACTGTATATTGATGACGGGAGATAAACTGAGTGATGATGCTCGTCGACGTATGGAGGCTATGGTCTCTACGACAGATGGTTTCAAGATAGCCGAAATGGATATGAAATTGCGTGGTTGGGGAGATATGATGGGATTGCGACAGAGTGGTGTGGCAGGACTTAAAATAGCCGACCTTACCCGCGATGCCGACATTATGGCTGCCTCCCGCGAAGCTGCACAGAAAATACTTTTTGAAGACCCAGACCTATCGCTCCCTCACCACGAAGTCTTGCGTCGTTCTTATGATGCTACGATGAAGGGTAAGGCTCTGTGGGGTTATATAAGTTAGTTTTTTTCCCCTTCTTTTGTTCTTTACACCGGGTCAACATCTACCGTTACACGCACCGTGCGGAATGTCTTTTCGCGTGTAAGAGCCGCTGTTATACGGCGAATGACCTCTTTTACCACCGCAGGATTTTCTCCCTGTGGGATTTTGATGAACAGGTGTTTTATGTAAAGATTGTTTATGCGTGGTATATGATTATCCTGTGGGCCTATGATTGTGCCTCGGTATAGTTGTGATAACCAAACTGAATATGTCTTGCAAGCCACATCTAGTATGTGTGGGTCTTTGTGACGTAGTACCACGCGTATCATACGACACAGCGGAGGATAATAAAATTCGCTTCTCTCACGTATTATCTCGTGATACATATTTTCATAGTCTGTACGACATACGTTGCGTATCACTGGGTGTGTAGGGTCGTACGTCTGTAGTATTACCCGTCCTGTGTCCTTGCGACCAGCACGACCGCTTATCTGGCACAACATTTGAAAACCTCTCTCGTAAGAGCGGAAGTCGCTGCTTTTAAATGTGTTATCTCCATTGAGTATTCCTACCAGTGCCACACGGTCAAAGTCAAGACCTTTGGATACCATCTGTGTGCCTATCAGTATGTCTGCCTCACCTTTTTCAAAAGCGTTTATTATACGTGTGTGTGATTCTTTTCCCGTAGTAGTATCTGAATCCATTCTCAATATACGAGCCTCGGGAAACAGGCGTCTGGTTTCTTCTTCTACCTGCTGTGTTCCCAGACCACGGGTGTCTAGGTGCAAGCCGCCACATACAGGGCAGGTACGTGGACGTGATTGTTCATACCCGCAATAGTGACACTTCATACTGTCTGTATGACTGTGATATGTAAGGCTTACGTCACAGTGAGAACATTCTGCCACCCAACCGCATTGCAGGCATTCTACTATGGGTGAATGTCCGCGTCGGTTTTGGAATAGAATAACCTGACGAGAGGATAGCAAGGCGTCTTTTATTCCATTTATAAGTGTTGTGGAAAAATGTCCTCTCATATCCCCCGTAGCATAAGCCTCGCGAATGTTTACAGTAGTTATCTGTGGGAGATTTACTCCTTGATAACGTTCTGTAAGTCGTACCAAATGATATTTGCCGCTAGTGGCATTGTAGTAACTCTCTACGGCAGGTGTTGCACTACCCATCAGGACATTTGCCCCATGTATCTGTGCTGCGACCAATGCTGTATCGCGTCCGTTATAACGTGGGGCAGGGTCTGCTTGCTTAAAGCTAGGGTCGTGCTCTTCGTCTATTATGACTAGTCGTAAATCATCAAATGGCAGGAAAACAGCACTTCGAGCACCTATTATCACATCAAAACGATTTTCATCGCGACTCATACTGCGTAACCATACCTCGGCACGCTCCATATCATTGTATTTGGAGTGATATACACCTACGCGAGCACCGAAATGCTTTTTAAGACGTTCTATGAGTTGTGCTGTAAGAGCTATCTCGGGTAGTAGATAAAGACATTGCCCTCCTTTTTCTATCGTACGAGAGATGAGGTCTATATATATTTCGGTCTTGCCGCTACCTGTAACCCCGTGTAGTAGGACTGTCTTATTCTCATTAAATCCTTTCTCTATCTCTCCCAATGCTGTCATTTGAGCATCAGATAGGCTTTTTATCTCGCTCGTCTGCCTATTGTCGTTTATGCGGTCTATGTTTTCTACCCTCTGTACCAGTATCTCCTTTTTAATCAATGCATCTATGACAGGGTAGCTCACATTGGCATAATCTATGAGGTCTTTTTTTCTCACGCGACCTTTCTGGGATAGAGAGAGAAATGCCATCAGTGCATCGCGTTGTTTGGCACTTCGTCTTGTGAGATTCATCGCTCCTTCTATCTCAAAAGACGGGTGGAGATAGATGTAGTTTTCAGTTTTTGGACGGTAGCGTTCGTTGTACTCCTTAAATATAGAGACCGCACCTTTGTCTATCATATCCTTTATAATAGGTATGACGTGTTTTTTGTCAAGGATTTCGGCTACATCATCTATTGACAGTTCGCCGTTGTTTACCAGAGCTTCATATATGAGAAACTGCTGGTCGTTTAGCAGGCTTTCATCTTCAAATGATGAGTTTATCTCTATTTTGGTCGTGCTTTCTATCTTCATCGCCGATGGCAACGCCGCACGCATCACTTCGCCACACGTACAACAATAGTATTTTGCCACCCAATGCCATAATTTAAGGCTGTTAAGATTAACGCAAGGCTTGTCATCTAGTATCTCTATGATGTCCTTTGGGAGGTAAGAATCTGGTTTTGGGCTATTTACTTTAACTATTAGTCCTGTATATACGCCGCGTCTTAACTCTACCACGACACGTTTACCTACCGCTACTTCCCCACATAGAGCCTCGCTCACGTGGTAGGTCAGTGCATTTTCTATGTTAAGTGGTAGTAAAATATCGGCGTACATATATATAATAAGGACTTGTTTTGTGCTACAATATTACTCCAAAAACATCAAATGTGCCAAATATTATGTTGTCTAATGTGTGTTAAAGCTTAATCACAATGTCTAATGTGCTGGAAATTAAAGCATAGAAAAATAAATAAAAATATGTGTAGAAAAATTTGGAAAATAAGTTATTCTTGCAGTATCTTTGCAGTCCGCGCCGTTGAGAAAGGGGGCGGGTGTTATTGGGAAAAAAAATAACACAAAAACATTTGGTGGGTTCAGAAATTATTTTTAATTTTGCACCCGCAAAAGCGAAGAGTTCATTGAATAACATAATAAGCCAAAAACCGAGCTGGACTCGAGAGAGTCTAGCATAAAAGAAGGGAAGG
>JAFYKQ010000037.1 GCA_017537565.1 Flavobacteriales bacterium | reverse complement strand
GTGGTAAAAGATGGCTGGGGACGTGTAGTGCCCGATATGAAGATAAAAACTCCATCGGGAGAGGTGGCAGTGAGTGATGATTCGGGTCGTTATGCTATACGTGTAACCAATAAAGACAAGTACCTGCGTTGTACTATGGATTATACCGAGGGTACTACCGTCCGCATAGCCAAAGCCAATGCCTCCAAGCCAGTAAACCTCATAGTGATGTTACGACAGAACGACCTACGCGGTTGGTTCAGTGATGATATGACTACATACTATCCAGGTGCTGCCGATGGAGATTGGGAGTCTATAATATCACGTTTCCCTGGTGCAAAATGTAAAGGAGGAGATGTTTATTTTGATAGATGGAGAAAAGTAACAATGGGTGTAGCATCAGGTGCGGGTTCTCCTACTTTGGTGAAAGGATGTGCTCTTATCATTTTAGATGGAGTGGCAATGGAAGACGCTACACTTGAATCAATAGAACCACATAGCGTTTACTGCATACAATTGATGAAAGAAAATACCATACCTCTATATGGTACTGCCGCACAATTTGGAGCAGTTGTCATCACTACCAAAGGACAGCAGAAAGCTGCAGTCGCTATGACAGACTTTGAGGCAGTAGCCGCTCGTCGTCGTGGAGATATGAAAGGCTTTATAGCAGCACAGGGTAAAAACCTGGAATATGACGACGGCTACATAAAAGTAAACGGCGAGCGTTGCCAGCTTTACATTATCAACGATAAAGAGTTCTCACATATGCGTGGTATAGAGGTGGATATGATAGATGATATCATCATACTTAATGACGACTACACCGCCTCATACGGCCCACGTGCCAAAAATGGCGTAGTTCTTATTTCTGCCTCCCAGAAAGAGAAGAAAGTTGTAGATGAAAAGGGTAACACCGTCACCAAAAAAGAATATAAAAAGTCCCAAAAGAAAAAGTAAGCGGAGAACCTCCGATGGTGGTGGTTTGGAGCCTCTCTGGGCACCATTGACATAGAGAACGTACGCAGGATAGCCATACAAAATACGACCGAGACCTCATGTCCGTAGCTTGTTAGACGAGCGTAGCGAGGCTAATAAAGCGTAGTTTGAGGTGAGGGTATTTTGGGCGTATACTGCGTGCTTCGGGTCACAGGTGCAAAAAGCTTGTTTCTTTTGCCTCTTTTCTTTGAAGCAGCAAAGAAAAGAGGAGTAAAGCATGGAAGCCCTGCTGCCAAATTTAAATAGTAGAGATAATTAAAATAGAAGGCTCGCCACAGGCGAGCCTTCTATTTTGTATAAAGGAGTATGATACTATTTCATATTTGTGAAAACGTACTGTACGTCATCATCGTCCTCCAAACGTTCCAGAAGTTTGTCTACATCGGCACGTTCTTCGTCAGATAGTTCCTTGTAGTCCATAGCTACACGCTCAAAACCAGAACTTTCAACGCTCAATCCTTTCTCTTCCACCGCAGCACTCAACGCTCCGAAATCTGCAAAAGCACCGTATATCATAACCACGTTTTCATCATCTTCAAATACTTCTTCGGCACCATAGTCTATAAGTTCCAGTTCCAGTTCTTCTATGTCCATGTCTGGTTTTTGAACCTTAAGGAAACATTTACGTTCAAAAAGGAATTCAACACTGCCACTGTTACCCAGTGTACCACCACATTTGTTAAATATGGCACGCAAATTGGCAACAGTACGCACGTGGTTGTCTGTAGCAGTCTCTACCAGTACAGCTATACCGTGAGGTGCATATCCTTCGTAAATAATCTCCTTATAGTCTGACGTGTCTTTACTCATCGCCTTTTTAATGGCACGTTCTACGTTTTCCTTTGGCATAGACACAGCCTTGGCGTTCTGTATAGCCATACGTAGTCGAAGGTTGTTGTGAGGGTTGTCACCTCCTTCTTTTACAGCCATAGTGATTTCCTTACCTACACGGGTAAAGTTCTTACTCATCGACGCCCAACGTTTCATCTTGGCGGCTTTGCGGTATTCAAATGCTCTTCCCATTTCTTAATGTATATAGAGTGATTTTTTTTAATTATTTTATAGCGGTGCAAATATAAACAATTAAAATGAGAGAGTATATCAAACGCTATGACTTTTGGTGTATAAATTACAAAATATTATAAAAAAGAGTTTACTCTGTTGTTATTATGATTTATCTTTGCACTTAAATAAGATGGAGGTATAATCGTGATAGAATCATTAAAAATATGGACTGTAAAGATACTGGCTGTCGCTATGGCGATGGTCGTACAGTTTGATATAATGGATTCTGTATTGAGTGATGTCTCTATTTATGCAGTAGATGAGCAAGAGGTAGAGCAAACATTACTCTTGGCCGATGATATGGGGCAGAGTAGTGTGATAGACGAAGCTTACTATCACGGGACATCTACCGTTAAAAGCCGTATAAAAAATTCATATCACAATAATTTGTTTCAGTATATACAGGAAGTATATACGCTCTTTTCCCAATACACCCAGAAAGAAACTATAATTACCCCTGGTGTTTTAAGAGCACTATGGATTTTTTACTGTGTGTATCGTATATGATACCATTATAGTTTCTATAATTTTTCCACAGGATTTTATTGTTTTATAATAGATGTTTTTACGTCTATTGTTTCTCGTTTTTATTCTCGATGAGAAACAAATGATATAATCAAAATATATATCACACTTTTTTAATTGTGTTATTGATAATACACGTATGAAAAGTCGATGATATTATGTTAATAAATGTTGTGTGTATAGCTCCGTAAGTGCGAAAACGGCTCTACACCATACTGTAGGGCTGTTTTTACGGAGCGAATGTTAAAGTTTTTTAGCATAAAAAATACCAATCCTATCCATAATACCCCATAGGGCATATTTGCTCAAAAAGGGGTATTTTTTATACTCAAAAGATTTTATAATGTCAATACTATTTAGGTTTTTTTTTCAAAAATTTTTGCCACATTTTTGTATTCCATCTTCGAGAGAAGAAGATTAACCTATAAAAAATATCTACCATACTGTTATTGAACATTTAAGACAAATGAAGAACGAAACGGCTGCCGCATTGTGGAGTGCATGTTTGGAGATAGTGAGAAAAACCACCTCAAATGACGAGTTTGAGAAGTGGTTTGTTCCTACTTGTGGCATAGCTATGCAAGGGAATGTCCTTACTATTGAAATCCCAGACAAATCATTTTATGACTATATAGAGGCTCACTATGCCGATGTGTTGCGTGACGCACTTGATACAACGATGGGGCGTGATGCACATTTGAGATATAGTATGGCCAAAAAATCGGCTCTTAAAGCCCCTGCTCAAAATGTAGTAGCGAGGGTGGAAAAGCCACGTTTCTCTCCACAGCTTAATGCCAGTTACACGTTCAGCCAATTGGTAGAAGGAGCAAGTAACCATGCTGCACTTTCGGCGGCAAGGACGATAGCTCTTTCGCCAGGTAAGACGGCATTTAACCCTATATTTATATATGGTGGAGTAGGACTGGGTAAAACACACCTGGTACAGGCAATAGGAAATGATATAGTTACTCGTTTCCCAGATGCCAAGGTACTGTATGTGCCATCAGAAAAGTTTATACAGCAGTATGTAGATGCTTATGCACAGGACCGTCGTAATGACTTTATAAATTTCTACCAGAATATAGACACACTCATAATAGATGACGTGCAGTTCTTTTCGGGTAAGAAAGGTTCACAAGAGGTGTTCTTCCATATATTCAACCATCTGCACCAGAATAACAAACAGTTGGTTATGACGGCAGATAGAACACCGGTAGATATGCGTGATATAACAGACCGTTTGTTGTCGAGATTCAAATGGGGACTGACGGTGAAACTGGATACACCAGATTTTGAACATAGATTACGTATATTGGAAGACAAGTTGCGTCGTGAAGACATCAATGATATTCCTCACGATGTAGTTGTGTACATAGCCAAGACGGTAAATACAAATGTGAGAGAACTGGAAGGTGTGGTAAATTCACTGTTGATGCATTCGACGATAGTGCGTCGTGAGATAACATTGGAACTGGCCATAGAGGTGGTATCACAGTTTATAAAGATGAATCGCAGGGAATTGACGCTGGATTATATCAAGACGGTGGTATGTGAGATGATGGGTGTTGAACCAGCGTTGCTAGAATCGGCATCGCGTCGTGGTGAGATAGTGAGAGCACGTCAAGTGGCGATGTATTTTGCCAAGACACTTACGCAGAATTATTCTTTGCAGCAGATAGGTTCATATATAGCAGGAAGAGACCATTCGACGGTTATACATTCTTGTAAAACGGTATCCAATCTGTTGGAGACAGATAAAAAATTCAAGATGCGCGTAGATGAAATAAGACTTAAACTTCTTTCAGCATAAAAAATCCCGCTCCATAGAGCGGGATTTTTTATTTAATCATTTTGAGTAATTGTGGACGGTTTATCTTTCCTGTATGTGTAAGAGGAAAATGCTCTACATAGTAGATGTTTTTGGGACGGTGTATAGAGTCAAAATTTTGCTCTATAAATTCATCTAGCGAGGGATAGTCATTTTTGTGGCCTTCTATTATGAGTATTTGTCGCTCGCCTAGGGTGTCGTCTTTTATCCCACATATGAGATATCTAGATGTGATGATACGTGAGAGTATTCGTTCGCTCTCTTCGGGGTGTATTTTAATGCCTCCCGAATTGATGACATAATCACGGCGACCTATCCACTCAAATGTCTTATGGTCTATGAGTCTTACTATGTCATTGGTAGTAAGAGGTGTAGGGTTTAAGTCGGGGGCATTTATAATAAGGCAGTCTTCATTTGTGGTGGAGAATGATATGCCGTTGAGAGCATTGTAGTAGTCGTGGTAGTGGGGGTGAAGTTCTCTTATGGCTACGTGGGAGGCAGTTTCGGTCATACCGTAGGATATGTACACAGCCGATGTGATATTTTTTTCTTTTAGACTGTCTATAAAGGCTGTGGATATGGCTCCTCCTCCTACTAAAATCTGTTTAAACTTATTTAGATTTTCTGCTGCTTTATAAAATTGGAGGGGGACTACCGCTACAAAGTCATACTCCTTGTTTATGCTCTCCAACACATCACTATGTGGTACTTTTATATCCAGCGTCCAACCCAGTGTCATAGCTCTTATGAGCATCATTCGCCCCGCTATATACTGTATAGGAAGACACAGAAGAGCACGACAGTCTTCATCGAGATTAAAGAATTCACCTGTTTTAATAGCCGAATTTATCATTACGTTTTTGGGTAGATGGATTTCTTTGGGGGTGCCGGTGCTGCCAGAACTATGGCATAGGATAGTACCTGTATCATCTATCCATTGTGATATGAAATCACATATATCGATAACATATTGCAATGTCTCATCATCTGTATATAAAGACATTAGCTCTCTTTTAAATACAGATATGTCTGCATTATATTTAATTCCACATAGGGAAAATGATGGGTGTATGAGTTTATTCATCTCTCGATATACGTGTGAGTTCTTTGATATCTTTAATACCTACATATTTGTTCTCTATGGAGATAATGCCGTTTTTTCTCATCTTGGATAGTGTACGTATGGCACTCTCTACTGTTACACCTGCATAGCTGGCCAGGTCTTTGCGGTAGATGGGGTGTGCTATGATATTACTAGTAGGTTTATAACCATACACCTGTGCAAAATCCAGCAGTGAGGCACTTATACGGGCTTCGGTACTGTGATATGACAGGTCGTACATTCGGCGGGTGTTTTTCTGTAAAAGGAGAGTGAGATTGTTTATGATTTCTCTCTCTATGTGAGGGTGGATTTTAAGCAAGGTGAAAAAATCGACGCGGGGGATACTTATCATCTCTACATCTGTAAGAGTGGTAGCAGTATCGCCTGCTACTGTCCCTGTAAAAAGGCTCTCGGCAGCTATGATATCTCCTCGGCTGGATATGTGAGTTATGCACTCGTGTCCAGAAGCTCCTGTTATAGAATGTTTTATTATTCCGCTGGTGAGGATATACACACACTGAACCAGACTCCCTTCTTTAAATATGATGCTCTTACGAACTCGGTGAACTTCGCCGAAGGAGTGTTCTATGTATGATTTTTCGCTACTAGATAGTCTATCCCAAAATGTCTTTTTATCCTCGTTCATAAAGCGGTTTTTTAATTGTACAAATATAATAAAAATATGATACAAATCATAATACGTACTACAAAAAAAGCGACCCGCACAGCGGGTCGCTTTCTTTATGTATGATATGTAGTATATTACATTTTTTCAAATAGCGAACGCATCTTTTCTGGAGTCATAATCTTCTGCCAGTCTTTGCCTAGACAGTTCTCCCATAGAGGAACCATACCTTGTGCTACTTTAATCATCGTCTGCATCTGCTCTTCGGTAGCATTGGCGCATACTCCCTTAGGAAGGTCTATGTCCCATTTTTCTATCATCTTGTGGAAGTTTGCAACGCCTTCTGGGTATATCTCTCCCAACTGATTGAAAGCTATACAGCAGCCTACGCCGTGACGCACACCGAATACCACAGCCAGACCATAGCTCATAGCGTGAGCAGCACCCACCTGTGAGTAAGCTATGCTCATACCTCCCATCCAGCTGGCCATCATCAAGTCATCATCACATTCGTCTGTCCACTCATCTGTTCCCAAGAAAGCTTTAAGACACATCTCTTCGGCTTTTTCTCCATAAGCCTTTGAGAAAGCGTTAAGATATGTACCGTTAAGCGATTCTACACAGTGTATGTAGTTGTCCATACCTGTAAAGAAACGTTGGTTTTTGGGAACGTTGTGTATAAGTTCTGGGTCTAGTAGCACTTGGTTCATAGGAGTGTAGTCACTGTTAAGACCCAATTTCTTTTCTGGACCTATAAGCACAGCCGTACGAGAAACTTCGGCACCTGTACCAGATATAGTAGGTATAGCCATATGGAATACTCCAGGTACTTTAACCAAGTCCCAACCCTGATAGTCGGCAGCACTTCCTGGGTTTGTAAGCATAAGTGCTACGGCTTTGGCTATGTCCATCACCGAACCACCACCTACACCTATTATACCAGATGCTGTACCATATTTTTCTACTATCTCGTCTCTCAATGCGTCTACCTGCCAAGTAGATGGTTCGTGTGGGTCAACGTCTACAAATATTATTTCGTCACGACCTTTAAGTGGAAAACGAGATACAAATTCTGTTTTACCATTAAAGAAGTTATCTATAAAAAATATAAACGGAGCATCACCCTTGCGGTGAGGTTCCAGTATTTCTTCTAGTTGATTTAAGCTGCCACGTCCAAAACATACGAATGGAACCTGTGGAAAATTTCTGAATTTCATATGAGTATGTGTTATTTGGTTATTTTCTTTTTTTTATTTTTCTGGGTGCATAGACAGGAATAAATGACGTGCGTTCTCCAGGTCTTCTGGCATATCTATCTCTATAGATGCAAATGGAACTTCTACCATTTTTATCTTTTTGCCATATTCCAGGTATCGTATGCATTCTATTTTTTCTATTGCTTCATTTTGGAGCATTTCTTGTGATGCAAAATCCAGTAAAGCCCCACGGCGGAAAGCATATACTCCCACGTGTTCAAAATAACGTGCCGTATGACCTTCGCGAGGGTAGGGTATAGGCGAACGCGAGAAATACAGTGCGTAATTGTTTTTATCCATCACCACCTTTACATAGTTGGGGTCTGTGATGTATTCTGGATTCTTTATCTCCTGTACCATAGATGCTAGGTCTATACTATCGGCGTCATCTCCATAGAATACATTTACCAGTTTTTCCAGTGGTTCGCGGGTAATGAATGGTTCGTCGCCCTGTACGTTTACTATCACATCACAATCTATGTTTTCTACTGCTTCGGCTATACGGTCAGAACCTGTCTCGTGGCGTTTTTTGCTTCGTATAACCTGGCCGCCGTTCTCCAGTATGGCGCGTTCTATACCGTCGTGGTCTGTAACCACATATACCTCATCAAATAGACCTGTCGCCACCACCGAATCATACGTGCGGGCTATCACAGGCTTACCACATAGGTCTGCCAGCATCTTCCCCTCAAAACGAGAAGAATCATATCTGGCAGGTATCATTGCTATTATTTTCATGTCTTTATCCTGTTGTGTCATTACAATATGTAAAGATACACAAAATACATAAATATAGTACGTTCTGTGTATTTATTTGTGAAAAAAAAAACGGCAGCCGCAGGCTGCCGTTTTTAACGTTATTATTATTTGAGATTTTCTTTAAGGATTTTTTCTATCTCACTCTCCTCTTTTACACCTACTTCTATTACCTGTACAACTCCATTTGGGTCGATGAGTATTTTGGTAGGAACACCTGTGATACGATATGTTACAGGCAGGTTTTTGGCTGTCTCGTCTTCCTGTTCGTTAATGACAGCATTACGCCAAGTGATACCGTCCTCTGTCATAGCTCTTACAGATTTTTCACGAGTGTCACTCAATGCCAGACCTATGATTTCAAGACCTTTCTTGTGATATTTCTTGTAGAGAGATACCAGATGTGGGTTGCTCTGACGGCAAGGTCCACACCAGCTGCCCCAGAAATCCAGTATCACCCATTTGCCTTTATATTCTTCAAGCGAAAGAGTCTTGTCTTCCACGTCCTTAACCGTAAATGCTGGAGCCTCCATACCTTCTTTGACCGATGCATCAAGTGAAGCAATAACATATGATATGCTCTGTCCCAATTCGTGATTTTTTATAGTATCTGCCAATGTCTCATAAATGGCTTTAAGTTCTTCTATCGGTAGAGCTTCGGCGACATTTATAAGTAGATATGCACTATATGGCAACGAATTATTTTCTTTAATGAAAGATGTGATGCCAGATAATTGTAGTTTGGATAGTTCTTCTACCTCTTTCATAAAATCCTCCTGGGACATATCACTCTGGCCGGTAAGTACTAGCAGATATTTTCTCTGTAGTGCTATACTTTCCTTGTTTATCTTGCGTAATATGTCATATGAAGGTAGCTCATACATTCCTCCGCGTACATCGGCTATATATAGACTATCCAGATAAGAGTCTATAACTATATGTTCATCGGCCGAGTTAATAAATGTACCCAACATAGAGTATTCTGGTATGGCTGCTTCCTTGCCTTCTGGCAATACAGTGATGTTTACATAAGTAGGGTCTATGAACGATTCTTCCAGTCTAGCAACACCATTTACGACATTTATCGTAGTGTCTTTTTGCTTATCTGTGAGGTATGAAAAATTGACTTGGTCTGTTTCTCCACCGTCTTTCATCTTTACCTCTACCGTCCACTTATCGCCCTTGCTATCCCCGCAAGATGCTGCAACTACTGCCAGAAGAGCTATAAGTAACGTTCTTGATATATTTTTCATTTTTTTTCTTGTTTTAAGTGTAACGTATTGTGTAATACGACAGTCTATTATTTTACATAAACCTCACCCAATGATTCCACCATTTTAAGAACCACAGGGTCATCAGTCTCGTGATAACCTATCGATATGACAGATATAAGTCCATCTGGGTCTATAAGAATCTTGGAAGGGTATCCCGATATGTTGTACATAGATGGAAGTTTATTACCTCCTTCTGTCTGTGAGACGTTGGCGTGACGCCATTCCAGTCCGTCATCTTTTATTGCTTTTTTCCAGTCCTCTATCTTATCACGGCAAGCTATACCTATTATCTCAAAGTCTTCGCCACCGTATTTGTCATACAGGTTTACAAGTGATGGATTACCTCTGCGGCACCATATACACCAGCTTCCCCAGAAATCCAATAGCACCCAGCGTCCCTTGAACTGTGAAAGAGTGATTTTTTCACCATTTATGTCGTTAAGAGTAAAATCTGGAGCCGGTTTGCCTACCTGAATAGCTTTGATAACAGGTATGCGTTCACCTACCGTTTTACCTACCTGTGATTCTTTGACTTCGGCCGATAGAGCATTGTAAAGAGGTTCTATTACATTGATATCACCACGTAGGTTCTGTGATAGCAGTACCGCCGAATACACGCTGGCAGGGTTCTGTTTAACGTATTCGTATTCTAGGGTAGTGATAGTCTCTTCTACTGCATCATAAGCATCGCTGGCCTCTTTGGCAGCTGCATCGTTTTTTTCGCCCATAGCCTTGCGGTAGTCTGCATAGTGTTTGGCTTGCAGAGCTTCCTGTGTGCGGATTTTTTCTATCACAGCATTGTCATATATACCACCCGATAGACTGTTTTGTGCAAACGTATTTACGCTGCCGTTTATCTTGATAGTGTTTCCAGCTTCCACATATATATTAAGTCCTGTTTTGGCGCGTTTTTCACCACTGGCAATGTATGCCACCTGCATAGTCATAGGAGTAGAGATAGCGTGAGAATATTTTACTTTCTCACCTTCTTTTTTAAGTGTTATGGTGTCGTTTATGCCTTCTGCACGATTGCCAAAAACATATTTAGCACCAGCAGGAGCATCGCCTATTGATACCTCTATCATAAAGTTCTTGTTCTGGGCAGAAAGAGATAATGCCGCCAAAAAAAATATGGTAAATAATGTTGTTTTTTTCATATCGATTAATGTTTAGTTATTAGAAAACAGATTTAAGGGCACGTATCATAGCTTCTGTGCGAGCTTTTACATCTTCATCGCTCCACGAAAGGTTTATAGCGATGGAAAGGTTACGTGATATGATGTCGTCTGACTGTGGGAACTGCACCGTAGCATAGTCTGGCATACGGTCTAGGACTTCCTGTGGCAAACGATATAGCGTAGCACGCTCCTTGAGATGGAACCAACGGCGTATGTAGTGCCAGTTGTTATTGTAGTAGTGGAACACACCGCCTATGCCTTCTGCACTCATAGCCTTGACAGCACGTTCGGCTTGTTCCAGCGTAGGTAGTGTTATAGACAAGAACGAAGCGTTATCTCCTTCCTCGTCCAGTATGCGACGGAATTTAAGCTCTGGAAGAGCTTCACGCATAGCGTCTTTCATATATTTTTTTACCTCGCGTTGACGAGCAAGTATTCTGTCTAGTTTTCCTATCTGTGCAAGACCTATGGCCGATGACAATTCGCTCACGCGGTAGTTCACACCTAGGAATGGGTGAGTTTCGGCGCCGCGGTCATTACCTATGTGGTCGTGTCCGTGGTCAACATAACCATCGGCCTTGCGGGCATACTCATCGTCATTTGTAACGACAGCCCCGCCTTCGCCCATAGTTATAGTCTTTACAAAGTCATATGAGAAACACCCCATATGTCCTATCGTTCCCAGATGACGACCTCCCATAGTAGCACCCATCGCCTGGCAAGCGTCCTCTATAAGTATCAGGTTGTGGCGACGGCATATATCCATCAGTTCATCTATATGAGCCTGTGCACCACACATATGTACCGGTACTATGGCTTTGGTGTGAGGTGTGATGGCTTTTTCTACTGCCGCAGGGTCCAGCGTAAGAGTGTCGTCTATCTCTACCAGCACAGGTACTGCTCCCAGTGCAAGTATTGATTCAAACGAAGCCACAAATGTAAATGTAGGCATTATAACTTCGTCACCAGCACCTATCCCTGCCACAGCCAATGCTGTGCATAGAGCTGTAGTGCCACTAGGTGTGAGCTGTGCGTGTGCTACTCCCAGTTTATTACAGATGGCTTTTTCCAGTTCCAGAGTCTTGTTTACTCCTTTTCTCTGTGCGTCAAAACCATAACGCATAAGTATTCCTGTTTCCATGACTTGGAGGACTTCACGTCTTTCTGCCTCGTCAAATATTTCGTATCCTGGCATTTTTTAAATGTTTATTTGTTTTACTTTTATTTTCTATAAATCAAACAACAAATATACGTATTTATATCTATCACAGCTATTACATATGATAAAAAATGCGAGCCGCAGGCTCGCATTTTTTGTCCTTAATAAACTACTATAAAGATTTATTTCTTTACTACATTGCCGTCTAAATCTATGAAAAATCCTTTACCGTCTTTTTTTACATGTGCAGTATTGTCTTTTTCAAAATATATAGATCTTTCATATATGGCTGGGATAACTAATTTTTCATCTTTATCTATGCAACCCCATTTCCCGTTTATAAGGACTGCACATCTGCCTTTTTTGAAGCGTCCAAGCCTTTCATATTTTAAGGGTATCACAATGTTGTCATTGTGGTCTATCATTCCCCATTTACCGTCTTTCATCACTGTAGCAAGACCTTCGCTGAAATTATATGCCCTGTCATATTTAAGGGGAATGACCAGTTTTGCATCTGTGTCTATAAAACCATATGTTTCACCTCGTCTTACCCAAGCCTTGCCTTCGCTGAAGGTATAGACTTGTGAGTAATTAAGATTTATAGGAATAACCTCTTCGCCTTTTTTATTTATATATCCCCATAGGTCAAAATCTTTTTGTACAGCAGCTATCCCTCCTTTAAAATCTGTAGCTTGTGTGTAGAGTGGTGGTATTACTTCTACGCCTGTGGAGTCTATGTATCCAGACTTACTGTCAAGAACCACGCGAGCCATACCCTCTTCAAATTCATAAGCAGAGTCATATTTGTATGGAGTAACTACACGTCCTATGTGGTCTATCGTTCCATAATAACCGTCTTTATCTACTATTGCAAGACCATGTTCATAAAAAAAATGCTATGTCATAGATAGCAGGTATGACTATCTCTCCAGTGCTTTTAAGTTTATAGCCTACATATTCGTCTTCGGTTCTGAAAGGCATAAAGTCATCATCTGGAATAGCCATCAGTTTTTTCTGTTTTTCTGTAAGAGGTGTTTCTGTGTTTTGAGCAAATGTTACACTAATAGATAGTAAAGATAGTAGAGCTGTGATAAATAATGTTTTTTTCATTGTGAGAGGTATGTTTTGTTTGCTATGTGCAAATATAGATATTTTCAATACAAAACACCTATGTTTGTTTTTTTTTCGCACAAAAAAAAGAAAGGCGTGCCAAAGGCACGCCTTTTTATAATTAAAAAGTATATAGACTAGTAATTAACCAATTCTACTTTGGCTACGCTGTCTGTGATATACTGTTTTTTCTCCAGTTTGTCACGTACTTCCGAGAACGCATTAAGTGTGTACTCGATATCTTCTTTCGTATGATAGCAAGTAGGGATAAGACGTAGAAGAATGTTACCCGCTGGGATAACTGGAGGTATAACGATAGAGCAGAATATACGGTAGTTTTCACGCATATCGGCTACCACGTGTGTAGCTTCTTCCAGCGTACCCTTCATATACACAGGAGTAACACAAGAAGTAAGGTCTCCTATGTCAAATCCGCGGTCACGTAAACCGTGTTGCAACATACGTACGTTTTCCCATAGGCGTTCGCGGTATTCTGGGTGATTACGCAATACTTCCAGACGTTTAAGACCACCCATAACATTTACTAGCGGCATAGATTTGGCGTAAATCTGAGAACGCATATTGTAACGTATGTGTGTCATGATAGCTTTGTCGTTTGTAGCGATGAAACCACCTGTAGAAGCCATCGTTTTGGCAAATGTAGCGCAGTAAACGTCTACCTCGTCCTCACAACCCTGTTCTACGTGTGTACCACCACCGTCGTGACCCTGCACACCAAAACCGTGAGCGTCGTCTATAAGCAAACGGAAATTGTATTTCTGTTTAAGGTCTGCTATGCCTTTTACTTTACCCTGCATACCACGCATACCAAACACACCTTCTGTAATCACAAGTACACCACCACCGTGTTCTTCGGCTATTCTGCAAGCGATAGCTATTTTCTTTTCGGCATCGGCAACGTCATTGTGACGGAATTTTTTCTTTTCGGCTGGGCTCATACGTATACCGTCAATGATAGAAGCGTGGCAGTCTGCATCATAAACAACCACGTCGTGACGGTCCAATAGACAGTCTATCGTTGACATAATACCCTGGTAACCATAGTTTATAAGGCAACCGTATTTCTTATGAGAGAATTCGGCCAATTCCTGTTCCAACTGTTTGTGCCATTTTGTCTGGCCAGACATAACACGAGCACCCATAGGATATGCCATACCGTATTTTGCAGCGGCTTCGGCGTCTGCTTTACGTACTTCTGGGTGGTTGGCTAGTCCTAGATAGTTGTTAAGAGACCAACACAATACTTCACGTCCCTGGAAATACATATGAGAACCTATCTCACCTTCTAGCTCTGGGAACATGTAATAACCTTCGGCTTTATCGTGCCACATTTCCAGTGGGCCGGGTTTGCTTTTGATTTTGTCAAATAAATCTATCATAATGTTTCGTTTGTGGGGATACCCCCTGTTTATATTCTAATTTTTTGAAAATTCTATTGCATCAAACTGTTTTTTGAACATATTGTCCAGCCATCTGTCTGGAATGATATGTATCGCCAACCAGAACATCCATCGTGATGGAGCTATGAGATAACGAGTATCTGGTTTCTTTTTGGTATAAGCCTTGAGTACCAGTCGTCCTACCTTTTCGGCAGGTAGTGCATTGTGTTCCATATTTTCAACACCCTTGTCTATCTTTTGGAACAGCGTAGCATAATCTGTGTCTTGGTATTTGTATTCGCCAGCCTTGGCTTTGTTCTTGTTCCAAATCTCTGTCGCGATAGGTCCTGGCTCTATTATCACCACGTCTATACCGTAACGCATCAACTCGCGACGCATAGCATCTGAAATAGCCTCTACCGCGTGTTTTGTAGCTGCATAAGGTCCCAGATAAGGACGTACCGCACGTCCCGCACCCGATGATATGTTCACGATTTTGGTCTGTACAGACTTATTGGCAGATGATATTTTAAGAAGTGGGAAAAATGCCTGTGATACACGCAACAGACCCAATGTGTTTACATCATAGATGTGTTTCATGTAGTCTATCGAAACGTGCATTATGGCATCACCACCAGATATACCACCGTTGTTTACCAATAGCTGAATACCCTGATGACCTACCAATTCTGCCACACGAGTAGCTTCGGCCTTGATAGCGTCATCGTCTGTAAGGTCAAAGAACAAAGGCTCATAAGCATCGCCCAATTCCTCTTTAAGACGTAGAGCGTCTTCCTTTTTTCTCACACTGCCGAAAATCTTGAATCCAGCAGCTGCAAAAACTCTCGTGATGGCCAGTCCTATACCCGAACTTACACCTGTTATAACTACGTTTTTCATAAAGTAGAGTTTTATTCTTTTTATTTTATAGTTTCAGCAGAGCGATGTGAAAGATATGTCTTTTTAAGCTCTTCCAGATGCAGACGTACAGGTTCTGTAACATCATTTAACCATTGCTGGTTTTCCATCCACGTATCGTCAAAAATCTTGGACATATAGCGTTCGCCGTGGTCTGGGAGTAGTACCACAGGTACTGCATCTTTTGGTAGATTTCCTATTTCCTTTATCACCGCACATAGAGCCGACCCCGTGCTGTATCCACACATAAGACCTTCTATCTGTGGGAGCAGTCTAGCAGCCAACGCACTCTCATAGTCATTTACCTTTACATAGCGGTCTATCACCGAAAAATCTGTCGCCGAAGGTATCATATTTTTACCTACACCCTCCATACGGTATGGCTGGATTTCGGCTGGGTCTATTATGCCTGTTTCTTTATACTTTTTAAGTATACTACCTACAGCATCTACACCTATTACCTCTATCGCAGGATTTTTTTCTTTCAAGTAACGGCCTATACCACTCACCGTACCTCCCGTACCCGAACAAGCAAAAAAGTGAGTAACCTTACCTTCTGTCTGTTCCCATATCTCGGGACCTGCTGTAAGATAGTAAGCCTCGGGGTTCATAGGGTTAAAGTATTGGTTTATATAGATAGACCCTGGGTTTTCACGAGACAGACGAGCACCAGTAGAGTAGTATGATTCTGGGTGTTCTGGTGGAACGCTGGCAGGGCATACGTGAACTTCGGCACCCAATGCACGCAATACTTGTAGTTTTTCTGGGGCACATTTGGAGTTAACGGCCAGCACACAACGGTAGCCCTTGATAGCACAAAGCATCGCTACGCTATATCCTGTGTTACCGCTTGTCGTTTCTACTATCGTGGCACCTGGTTTAAGACGACCTTCGCGTTCGGCAGTCTCTATCACGTGGCGAGCCACGCGGTCCTTCATCGAGTGTCCTGGATTATATGATTCTACTTTTGCAAATACTCTTATGGGAGAAGTGTGAAAAAACTTATCCAAGGCAATCATAGGAGTGTCTCCTATTGTCTGGATAAGGGTAGTTGGTTTTTCAAAACGATTCATAACTTAAATATCTAATCGTATGTATTATAATTAGTTAAACGGGAAAGGCGGTCTTTCCCAAAACAACCGCAATTTAGACAAATAAAATGGTATAGCCTAAAAATGTGCCATTAATTTACAGTAGTATGGTAAAAAATATGATGTTTTTTCTTTTTTGTATGCTGAAAATGAGGATAAAAAGTAGATAAAATGTAAAGATTTGTTAATGAATTTGTGGAAAAGCCCTAGCTTTTATACATTTGTTGATGATATAACCTCAATGTAGATAAAAATGAAAAACAGAATCTTACTATGCGTACTGGTGATGATGAGTACACTTACTCTTGGAGCCAAAAATTATATATATGACTTGCGTAGTTTTATGGTGAATGATATGCCTCTTTACCTTACTGCTCCAGACAAGGCGGCTAGTCTGCTGGGAGAACCTCTTAAACGCGAGGGATTTCTTAATGCTACTCCAGGTGTAGCGATGGGGGTAGGAGTGAGAGGTGTTTATCCTTGGGGAGGGGTGGCATTACGCTATCCTATGTATATGACTCCGCCACAGCTCTTGGCTACGATGGTGTTTATATATGAAGATGCGACCATATACTTTGACCAAGATACGATGTATGG
>JAFYKQ010000036.1 GCA_017537565.1 Flavobacteriales bacterium | reverse complement strand
CATCTGCACGAGCCAACATAAAAGACCTGCTAGGCCCTGTGTATTCTTCCATTTTATCTATACCTCTGTCTATAAATATGCGTTCCAGATATTTTTCATCTAGCGGATATCCAACCGCCATTTTGAGAGCTTCAAGGAAAGTCATAATACTATCTTTATAAGCATTAAAAAGCGACCGCATCTATCTCTATTGCTATCATAACCACACATCTCTCACATATAGCCACAAGATAGAGCGGTCGCACAACTAACACACTTTATACACTATTTTTATGATTATTCTGCATTTGTATCAAACAGATAACATCTATCGGCATTACCCCATACAGGAAGAGCATTTGCTATACCTTTGGTTACTTCGGTAACAGGGTCTTCGGTAGAGTATTTCTTGATAAGGATATGCTCTTTTTTCACTTTGGTAGCTACGCCATCTACCACCATTTCATCGGCCATAGGAGCGTGGTAAGTGTATCCACATTTCATCTCTGGAACAAATGTTACTATACCCTTCTCCCAAGGATTCACAGTAGAACGACTGCCATCTGCTTTTTCTATCGTTACATAGGTATCTATGATGCGTATCTCGGGCAGACGGTGAGCTGTAAGAGCTATATTGACGTCATTTACATTAGGCACTTTTATACGTCCTACCTGTGGCACCCAAGATGAACAGAAATCCACAGCTTCATCTGTAGCCATCATATTGTAGAATGTATCTATATCCATAAACAGATACTTGATAAGTACGCCTTCTCCTGTAGCACGTTCCACTACCATACGTATATCTGAAATAGGAGTAGCACTAGCTGCATTGATAGATTTCCAAGCTACATCGGCAGAAAGTCTATGTTCTTCTGGCACACCAAAGTCAACAGTAGTCTCGGTTACAGTACCTGCATTGTTATTGCTATCTAACACAAAACCACCTGTAGAAAGTGCTCGCAAGGCCAACCATTCTAGACGAGCATTGATACCCTTGAAACAGAAATCTGTATCTCCATACACCCAAGCCATAAGTGCTCGCTGACCTTCCTCGCTACCATAATAGTATTGTAGGTGCTGATATTCGTTAAGGTCTGTTTCTTCCTTGACACGAGTGATTTCGATTTTAGGTATTTTACCTGTAAGACGTTCCACTATATTACGAGTCTTTTTGGGAGCAGCACTGTTATAT
The DNA here is from genome assembly GCA_017537565.1 of Flavobacteriales bacterium. Lineage (GTDB taxonomy): Bacteria > Bacteroidota > Bacteroidia > Flavobacteriales > UBA1820 > Merdimorpha. The sequence goes on along the minus strand of JAFYKQ010000036.1, from coordinate 5,535 downwards.
GACACTACGTCGGCTGCCACGTTTATACCATATTCACCAGATAGTGCTCGCCAAGTAAGTGTGGGAGTAAACATCACTGGAAATATAGATGGATAATAAAATTCATCTAGTGTATATGAATCCATTACCGCTTGCAGGTCATTCTGCGTAAACTCTTTTATCAAACTTTTTTTCATCATTACTTAATTTTTGGTTTAACGGTTTTATTTAATTTATTTCCTTTTTGATTATTTATAAAATAAAAAAATTATTCTTTTAGTTTTCCCATAAGAGGAGAATCACTACGCAACGAACGTATGTAAGCCTCTACAGCACTGCTATGACCTTCGCGGCGTACGGCACCTTCTGGGCGAGAGATTTTGGATACATCTTGGTCATTTTTTTCTTGAATATAAGTATTGTAGCTATTCTCAATAGCATCGGCTGCTTCTTTCCAAGTAGAGCGAGCATCGTCCAGTTCCAGCGTCACTTTCCAAAAATGTTCTGGTACTTCACGTGTAGTGAGTTCTTCGGCTACGGCTTTTTTAAAGCCCTCTATCACTTCTTCCTGTGATAGGTATTCGGCCATTTGTTCTTCTGTTTCTGCCTTCTGCAGATAGGCCGCATTCAAAATATCCAAAAGAGGAACATACTGTTCATACAAATCCTCTTGAGATTCTATATCATCGGGAAAATTTCCCTCTATAATAGAGGCTATCGATGTAAGTACACCTTCCTCTATCATAGGATAGTTTGTTTTAAGTTTTTCTAAAATTTTCATACCGTTTTTATTTTTGTTATTGATTTTGGTTTACACTATGTAATACATTCTTTACAAATATACATAATTATTATCAAATAAGAAAGAAAAATGCCTTAAAAAAATATCGCCAGATTTTGTTTCTTTCCCATATCCTTGATTTCAAAATACATACGCATCATAAGTGCATCGGCCACATCGGGGGAGCGTCCCAGACGTTCTTTAATCTCGCGTTTTGAAACGACCGATAGTTTTTTATCCACCGTAATATCGGCAGCACGTACCTCTTGCATTTCTTCTATTATCCTTTCTTTGAGACGTATGTCATCTACATTGATATGTACCAGCGAACGATTCACATAGTCTGCCCACAGAAAATAGCATTGGCTTTTGAGATTGGAGAAATTCTGCTGTTTTCCTTTCACCGCGACAGGTGATGAATTATTCACAAAACCCTTACATCTCAATGTATCTACGACACCGCCACCTACTCCATCTTCATCACATATCACGTGAGAAAGATTTACATTATAGACAGTACACATATCCTTTATTATGGAAACCACTTCATCTACTCCACATCTAGGGATAACTTTTATCATTTCACAGGAAAGTCCATACCATAGACATATTACCGTACTGTCATCTCCAAAACGAGCAATATCTGCCGTGATGTATTTATCGGCACTGTCTGTTTTTCTGGGAGAAAATATATCCAGTATCTTGTCATAACTCATAAGAGATGATGGGTCTTCATCATAATCCCAACGCCCATATAGCAGCCTATCTCTAGAACGCACATCAAGCCCAGATAAACTCTCTTTATAATGTGCCGATATATAAGGATTATCACCTACCAATGAACTTATAAATCGTTTATCATCATCTATCTTGCCGTCTTTCCACGGTTTATAAAACCTGTTATAAACATATCCACGAGAAGGATTACACGTACCCAATATCTTGGGAATCAAGTCATAGTCATTTAATCTATAACGTATGCGGGAACGCACTACATTCCAGGCTTTAAGTGATATCTGATTGCATTCATCTATAAAAGCACCCGTTATTTCCAGAGAACCAAGTTCGTCAAAATCTGGGTCGGAAGGACGGCTTTGCAGAGCTTTGAGAACTATGACAGATGATGTGGGACGCAATAGGATTTCTCCTCGGCTTTCATTATAAGAAAAGGCATCGGTAGGGATACCCTGCATACGTGATACATAACGCAATGTATTGAGTGTTGTCTGCCTAAGAGTCGTAAGACGACTTCTTGCCACCAGATAACGACTCTCTGGATACTTTAAAAGACATTTAAGAATCCAGTAGCACCCCAGTACAGATTTTCCACCACCCGCTCCTCCTCCATAGAGGACTTCGCGGGTGGTGGCATCTTCCAGAGCGTCAAGAGCCTCGGTTTGTTTTATCGTCAGTTCCATAGTTTTTACATTCGTTCCATACCAGTGTTGCAGACGTTGTTTCCTGCTGTGAATGTGGGAGGTTAAGTCCCAAAAGTTTGGAGCGTTGTTCATTACAACGCCTTATTTCAGACAGATAACGAGCATCGCCCCCGCCTTCGTCCATAGATTTTGACTCTTCCCAGGCCTGCCACAATTCGGCTTCCAGAGCATCTATCTTTTTAAGTTCTAGTGCCCGCATTATCTTCTGGTCTTTTATCACGCTGTTATCGCCCCAGGATTCCAATATCTCGGATAGTAGTTTATTCAGCTTTTTAAGATACATTTTCTCCCCTGTCACGTTCTGTACTCGTGCCATAGTACGAGCCTTTGAATAACCTTTTATGTAACATTCGGCTATTATTTCTTTTATTCTTTCCTTGTCAAATTCTTTTTCACTCATCGTTTATCCTTTTCATTTATAATTCTCATTAAAGAAGTTTTACGTCAATAAATATATATGATTTCATCTCCTACACCATCAAAGAGATTATCTATAAAAAACTCTTCCAACATTCTTTCTGATGGTAGTACGTGACGATATTTCTTTTTCTCTTTCTTGGATTTTTTCTTTTTACAGACTTCACTCACCCAGGTTACATCATCTATCTTACGGCATTCCAGCGGTAGATTTTTCTCTATTTTTTTAAGCTCTTCCAGACGACCAATGGCTATCTTACGCTGCTCTCTGAATTCTTCATCTGTTATAATCATTTCTTTTTTGATAATTTAATTATTAAAAAAAACTAAATTTTATTTTTCTCTTTAAGCCTATCCATCATATCTTGTCTTTCTATGGCAGAAAGTAAGACTTCGCGTACAGTGTCTTGATATCGTGCATAAGCTTCTCTTATGGTAAACACATCATCTGTTCTTAAATGTAATCTGTTTTTTAATATATAATCGGTAGGAATGCCTATGTAGGAGATGACACCAGACTCACATACAGGATAATCGAGCTTCATCTTCCATAATTTTTTACAAGAACTTTTCTTCATAATAATTATAAAAAAATTACACATATCTGTTTTTAGAGTTTTTACCCTACAAATATATTAAATTTTTGTAAATAAAATCCAGCAAACGTATATTTTTTTTCACACAACGATATTACAGGATCCTATTATAGGATAGTAAACTCACAAAAAAATAATCAAAAAACAAAGTCAAAAGATTGACTTATATATCGCAAATATGCTAATTTTGAACTAATGAAATACACTATCATAAGAAAAAGCTCTCTATTATGCCTAAATTAAAAGACCCTGAAATCCAAAGAGAGATTACGCACCGTGTCGTAAGCTCAATAGAAAGACTCATAGAATTAGGAATGGTACGTAACCAAAAAGAACTATGTACGTCTTCGGGTTACAAAGAAGCCAACCTATCCAAAGTAATGAACGGTGAACGTTTGGCACCACTTATGCTCATACACTACCTGACGTTCTCTTACGGCATATCTCCCGAATGGCTCATACTAGGTACCGGTACTATGTTTAACACAAAATAAAAAATGTGCCTCGCGTTGCGAGGCACATTTTTTATCTACTACATCTATCATTATTTATTTTCTTTGGGAGCTTCGGCTATCACGGTTTCGCCTCCACGTACCTTCTGTCCCAAATCCACCATCACATCAAAATCCAATGGCAAGAGCACATCTACACGACTTCCAAATTTTATAAATCCAGAATCCTCTCCCCTGTGTGCCGTCTGCCCTACCATAGCATAGTTCACTATACGACGTGCCATCGCTCCCGCTATCTGTCGGTATAGTATCTTACCCATAGTCGTATTATCTATCACCACCGTCGTACGTTCGTTTTCACTTGATGATTTAGGGTGCCAAGCTACCAGATATTTACCTGGATGATACTTAGAATATTCCACCATACCTCCCACAGGATAACGCGTAACGTGAACATTGGTCGGCGACATAAAAACCGATATCTGTCGCATATTGCAATGTAAATATTCGCCCTCATAGACCTCTTCTATCACCACCACTTTACCATCTACCGGTGAAAGTATCTGTGTATCTTTCACTCCCTCGGTATAACGGCGAGGATTACGGAAGAACTGAGTGATAAGCACATATGTAAGCGATGTTATAAAAAGCACCAACAGAAAAACCCACTGCGATTCCACAAACTGGAACGTAAGCAGGTTTATCGTCACCATAAGTGCAAAAAGCGATAGAAGTATCTTTTTACCTTCTCTATGTATAGAAAATCTCATATCTTATTTATGAATGTACAAAAAACAGAAAAATAATAACAAATGGCACAACCATTATAAAACTATCCAGACGGTCTAGAATACCTCCATGCCCAGGCATTATACGACCAGAATCCTTGACACCTGCATCACGTTTGAACATAGACTCCACTAGGTCTCCTGCCGTACCAGCCATACATACTATTACAGCCAGCACTATCCACACCCACATAGGGTATTCGCCTATGAGAAAATACAGAGCCACCGCTATACCTATGGTTCCAGCCACACCACCTATAAAACCTTCTATGGTCTTTTTGGGGGATATACGTTCAAATAATTTGTGGCGCCCCATTGATATTCCAAACATATATGCAAACGTATCATTACTCCATAGCAGAGCAAAAAGTCCCAGTATCACCCATTTGCTAGTTACGACAGGTAGGAGCATTGACATAGCAAATGGCACACTCACATAGACAATAGCCACCACAGATGATGATACTTGTCTTACCGCATCACCTCCAGCAGTAAAGAGTGCCACTATAAAGGCTATAAAAATACCCAATATAGATACCACAATACCCGCCACAATATACGGCAAGCTATCCATACACCACGACAGAGATGCTATCACACCTATGTGTATCACAAAGACAACTATTTTCATAGCCATATTAAGAGACATCATACGCATCATCTCTATCATCGCAATGACCGACGCCACTATCATAAATGCTATAAACGAATAATTACTATATAGAATACTATAAAGCAATATACCCACATACACCACTGCCGAAAGGGCTCTTATGGGCAACGAAGCTGCTATGAATTTTTCTTTTACACTCTTACGAGGAGTGGGATTTACATTTTCAGACATATAACTATGTGTATTACTATTCTTTTTCTGTGTTTTCTACCACTGCAATATCTCCTGCCGTTTTTTCTTCTGCCGCTACTTCTTTTTTCACACCTTCTTCAAAAGGTCGTGGGCCAAATATAGCCTCGAGGTCTTCCTTAAAGATTACTTCTTTCTCCAGCAGTTGTTCTGCCAGACGTGTGAGTTTGTCTTTATTGGCAGATAGGATATCTATAGCTCTCTGATACTGTTCTTCTATG
>JAFYKQ010000035.1 GCA_017537565.1 Flavobacteriales bacterium | reverse complement strand
ACGGTTTATACCAAGGGTAATATGACGTTCCCCACGATATTCCAAATCCCCAGCCTAGGTAACTATCCCAACCTATAGAAAAATTCCACTCGGGTACATAGTATGTAGGAACATAGGTGTATGTTATGTATGGGTTTTCTATGATGGTTATCTCTCCATTGCCTTTATATTGGGCGGGCATAGTAGTCCAGTAAGCGACTTCGGTAGGGGTGAGTTTTTCATAGCTATATTCTTCTACTGGTGTGCTTACCTGCTGTTGGCTACTGGTGGTACCGTTGTAGTACTCCTGACGATTTTTGAGGTATTCTGTACGTTCTTTATCTTTACTAGGGTTGTAATATACCCCGTCTGTTTCGCGACTCATTGACGGGACATAAGTATAACATCCCTGGATAGACAGGCTTAAAACGACGATAACGCTCGTGATTTTAAAATTTTGCGTAAAGGTTCTCATAATTTGCTTGTCTTTATTGTTTATAAATAAGTAACTTTGCATTTGCATAGTCAAAAGTAGGTCTTTTTCTATACAATAAGATTTAATTTTTGCTACAAAAATATACTATTTTGTTAAAAATTGAACAAAAGTACATTTAATGTATTGTTAATGAATGATGTATAGAAAAGTCGTAAAATGGTGAAAAAGGAAAAAATAAACATATTTTAACAGAAATGAGCGAAAAATTAACACCACGCCACGAGGATTATTCGCGTTGGTACAACGAATTGGTCGTAAGAGCAGACTTGGCAGAACAGTCTGGAGTAAGAGGTTGTATGGTTATCAAGCCATACGGATATGCTATATGGGAAAAGATGCGTGATTATCTAGACGCATCATTCAAGGCAACAGGCCACCAGAATGCTTATTTCCCTATCTTTATCCCTAAAAGTTACTTTACCAAAGAAGCGAGCCACGTTGACGGTTTTGCAAAAGAATGTGCCGTGGTAACACACTACCGTCTTAAAAATGCCGAAGATGGCAGTGGTATAGTAGTGGACCCAGAAGCACGTCTAGAAGAAGAACTCATAGTGCGTCCTACGTCAGAGACTATCATATGGGATACATATAGACGTTGGATACAGTCATATAGAGACCTGCCTATTCTTGTAAACCAATGGGCAAACGTAGTGCGTTGGGAGATGCGTACACGTCTTTTCTTGCGTACATCTGAATTCTTGTGGCAGGAAGGACATACGGCTCACGCCACTCGCGAGGAGGCATTGGAAGAGGCTCGTCGTATGCTGGACGTATATGCAGATTTTGCAGAAAAAGTAATGGCAGTACCTGTTATCAAAGGATTCAAGACAGCCAACGAACGTTTTGCGGGAGCAGATGAGACTTTCTGTATCGAGGCGATGATGCAGGACGGTAAAGCCCTTCAGGCGGGTACTTCACACTTTTTGGGACAGAACTTTGCCAAGGCATTTGATGTGAAATTTGCAGACAAAGAAAACAATATGAGTTATGTATGGGCTACATCGTGGGGTGTATCTACACGACTGATGGGTGCTCTTATTATGACGCATAGTGATGATAGTGGTCTTGTTCTTCCTCCTGCGCTTGCTCCTATACAGGTGGTGATGGTGCCTATCTATAAAAATGCCGAACAGTATGCTGCACTGGTTGCCAAGATGAATGAAACGGCTGCGGCGTTGCGTGCAGTAGGTATAAGCGTTAAGATAGACGATGACGACAGCCAGAAACCAGGTTGGAAATTCCACGAATATGAACTGAAGGGTGTACCTGTACGTATGGTGATAGGACCAAAAGACCTTGAAAAGAATCAATGGGAAGTGGCTCGTCGTGATACGCTTACAAAAGAGTTCTTGCCAGACGAAGGTATAGTAGATGCAGTGAAGGCTCTACTTGACGATATACAGCAGAACCTTTATAACAAGGCTCTTAATCTACGTCGTGAACGTACGTATGAGGTTAATACTTGGGAAGAGTTTGTAGATGTGATAGAGAACAAATGTGGTTTTGCGTTGGCTCATTGGGACGGAACATCTGAAACCGAAGAGAAGATAAAAGAACTCACAAAGGCTACTATACGTTGTATCCCTATGGACCAGGTAGAAGAGGACGGTGTGGATATTCTCACTGGTGCTCCTTCAAAAGGCCGTGTGATATTTGCAAAGGCTTATTAGTAGATATTATTATGATAAAATAAAGGCTCGCCACAGGCGAGCCTTTATTTTTTTTGCGGGTGGTGCAGCCACCACGGGCAGTTTGCGGGGAAGCCCCGCTTTTAATTTTTTTTACTATAAAAAATAACTACTGTGAATTGTATTGAAAAAAGTCTTAATTTTATAGCGAGGTTACATATCCTCCACAAACATAATATCATACATTAAAACAAACTAGCGTTATGAAACTACTTAAATTATTTTTCCTAGCAGTGATAGGCGTTCTATCCCTAGGAGCAGCAGCACAAAACTATTCTGTAAAGGGAGTAGTTATAGACGCAAAGGGAAATCCTGTAGTAGGAGCTACCATACGCACAGATAAAAGCAAGGTAGGAGTTATGACCACCGAAGGTGGTGTGTTCACTCTACGTGCTACACCACGCGACAAAAAACTACGACTGGTGATGAACCGAGCCACCGTGATGGAGAAAGAATTAAGTGAAACGATAGCCAAAAATCCCATAGCATTTGAACTGGACGAGCAGACAGACCCTGTAATAGTAGGATACTGGGTGGGAGATACATATTATCCAGGCACAGCCGATAAAAGTCTGGAAGAAATCATAAATAAAGTTCTACCCAACTATGATTTTTCAAATGGCAATATATCTGGAGGAAACAAAAAATATGCCATACGTGTAAATAATTCCTATTACTCATCAGGAGCTTATATAGCCCCTCACAATATCCATAGCGTTAAAGTCTCACACAATGATGATACCTACCACACAAATGGCGTAATATATATCACTACCAATGATTATAAACAAACAACAACAGCGACGGAAGTTTTCACATTGAGCCGTGACACTATACGCGGACGTGTAACAGATGGCTGGGGACGTCCTGCTCCCGACCTTAAAATCACCACGCCATCTGGTGAGACAACGGTTACCAATGATTCTGGATATTACGCCATACGCGTAACCAAAAAAGATAAATTCCTACGCTGCATAATGCCCTACACCGAGGGCACAACCGTACGTATAGCCAAAGAGAACTGGAAACAGCCTATCAACCTTACCGTGATGTTACGACGTAACGACCTACGCGGTTGGTTCAGTGAAGATATGACTACATATTATCCAGGAGAAGCCGATGGGGATTGGTCTGCTGTAATAAATATGTTCCCAGGCACACTATATGCCAATCGTAGAGTGTTCTTTAGTAGATATCAAAAAGGAACAATCCAAGATATAGACCCTAGTGCTTGGATAGGTAGGAGTAAAGAATCTCTCCCTACAAATGGCAATCCTGCTCTATTGGTAGTAGATGGGACGCCTTTTGGAGCAACTCTTGATGCAATAGAGATACATAGCATTCACAGTGTAAAGATAATAAAAGATAATGCTGTGCCTATTTATGGTATGGCTGCACAGTTTGGTGTTGTGGAAATAGTTACAAAAGGGATGAATAACGTAGCACCTGTGGCACTTTCAGACTTCGCTGGACAGAAAGCCAAACGCAAGGGAGGTGTAGAGGGAATGAAAGAATACATTGCATTGCAGGGGAAAAACATAGAGTATAATGAAGATGGCTATATAATGATAGACGGTAAACGCTGTGGTCTTTATATCATCAACGACAAAGAGTTCACACATATGCGTGGTATAGAGGTTGGAATGATAGACGAGATAATGATTGTTCGCAGTGGAGTAGAAGGCTCATACGGCCCTCGTGCCAAAAACGGCGTAGTTCTCATTTCTGCCTCACAGAAAGAGAAACGAGTGGTAGATGAAAAAGGTAACACCGTCAGTGAGAAAGAATACAAGAAACAACAGAAGAAAAATAAGAAATGATAATTAAAATACAAGGGAGTTGCTACAGCAACTCCCTTGTATTTTAAAACTGCCCGCAGGTGCTACCTGCCAGCGGGGCTTCTCCGGGCGAGCCTCTCTTTTTGTGTATAGATTTAAGATATTATTCTACCTCCACACGCCAGCCATATGGGTCTTCTGTACGGTTGTACTGAATGTCAAATATACGCTGACGCAAACGCTCACCAAATGATTCTTCGGCCGATAGGGCAGGGATATCTATATAATCATCTTTGTAGCCTATGCCGCATATAGGGCTCACTACTGCTGCCGTTCCACAACCAAAGGCTTCTATTACCTGTCCTTTTTTGCCAGCCTCCAATACTTCGGCGACAGATATAGGGCCTACCTCGGTCTTGATACCCATATCCTCGGCTAGACGCAATATGCTACGACGTGTGATACCGTCCAAAAGACGTTCAGATACAGGAGCCGTGCGTAGAGTATCGCCTATACGTATCATAAAGTTCATCTGTCCGGCTTCTTCCAGTAGCGTGTGTGTGGCGTCGTCTGTCCATATCACACTCTGGTAGCCTTCTTCTTTGGCCAATGATGATGGGTAGAACTGGCCGCCATAGTTACCTGCACATTTTGCAAAACCTGTACCACCGTTGGCAGCACGAGAGAAATGGTCGGCTATTTTGACCTTTACATCTCCCTTGAAGATAGCATCTACCGGGCCTCCTATTATCATAAATAAGTATTCGGCACTAGGTACGGCATTAAGAGCTTCTTCACAACCTATCATAAATGGACGTATGTAGTAAGAACGACCTTCGCCGCTAGGCACCCAATCTTTATCCATTCCTACCAATGTGTGTAGAGCTTCATAGAAAAGGTCTTCTGGAAACTCTGGCATATTCATACGTATGGCAGACTTGTTAAAGCGTTCTATGTTGTCTTTTGGGCGGAATAGGAATATATTATCGTTCTTATCTCGGAAGGCCTTCATTCCTTCAAATATCGCTTGCCCGTAATGGAATACCTTACTGGAAGGAGCAATAGAAAGATTCTTATATGGCGTGATGCGAGGCGTACCCCACTGGCCATTTTCCCATTTACATATAAACATATGGTCACTCATATATTTACCAAAAGGCAAATTAGATGAGAAATCTATTTCCCCTATGCGGGACGTACTGCATTTTTCAATCTCTATTTTCATATCCTTTGTTTTTTGAATTTTCATATAATTGGGGTAAATGTATAAATACTTTCTGTTAAAATACAACAAAACGTGCAATTATTACACTTATTTATCAAAACAAGTGTGATAATTGATAAAACAGAAATCAAATGCCAACTATACTACAAAAAAGGCATTTTTACCACTTCGGCCTTCAGGAGTTTTTCACGTACTTTAACGTAAACGATGCTGCCCACAGTAGATTTTTCTGTAGGAACATAAGCCATAGCGATAGCTTTTTTAAGGCTAGGAGACATAGTACCCGATGTAACAACACCTATTTCTGCTCCATTTTTGTCTGTGATAGGATAGCCGTGACGAGCCACACCTTTATCTACCAATACAAGTCCTACCAATTTTCTAGAAACGCCTTCGGCTTTCTGCTGCTGTAACAACTGGCAGTCTGTAAATTCCTTGGTGAATTTGGTAATCCAGCCAAGTCCTGCCTCGATAGGTGATGTAGTATCATCTATGTCATTGCCATATAGACAGAAGCCTTTTTCCAGACGCAACGTGTCACGAGCACCTAGACCTATAGGAGCTATACCGTATGCTGCCCCAGCCTCAAATACTTTTTTCCACATATCTTCGGCTATCTCATTTGGAAAGTAAATCTCAAAACCACCAGCACCTGTATATCCTGTAGCCGAGATGATAATATCGTCATATCCTGCAAAACGTCCTGTGGTGAATGTGTAGTATTCCATTTCTCCTAGAGCTACATCTGTAAGGGATTGTAGAGCTTCGACAGCCTTTGGTCCTTGGATAGCTAGAAGAGATAGAGCATCGCTGCGGTTTTCCATCACAGCACCTGTATCGTTATGAGAAGAAATCCACTCCCAGTCTTTGTCTATGTTTGAAGCATTGACAACTAGTATGTAATGTTCCTCGTCCTGACGATACACTAGTAGGTCATCTACTATACCTCCGCGACCGTTAGGTAGGCAAGAGTATTGGATTTTACCGTCATAGAGTTTGGAAGCGTCGTTTGAGCATACTTTCTGTATAAGAGGAAGGGCACCAGGACCGCTTATGAAAAATTCTCCCATATGTGAGCAGTCAAAAACACCTACGCCGTTTCTTACGGTCTCGTGTTCTACATTTACACCAGTGTACTGTACTGGCATATCCCAACCTGCAAATGGTACCATCTTGGCACCCAATGAATAGTGAAGTGAGTTAAGAGCCGTTTTTTTAAGCTCTACATCTGTATTGTGTTCCATATTTTATTGTGTGTTTTAATCCAAAAATTTTTCAAATGTAGGGAAAAATTTTGATGTGAAATAAAATTATGTGTGAGAATTGAAATTTAATATGTTTTATGTGAAAATTATTTGTCTTTTTTTCTAATTTAGCTACTCGTAAGAAACAATATCATAAAGCTATGAGGTATCCACAGATAATAAAATCGCTACTTGATAACGATTTCTACAAATTCACGATGCAAAATGCCGTAACCAAACTTTTCCCAAAGGCAAAAGTGCGTTATCGTTTTGTTAATCGTGGGAAACATATCTTCCCAGAAGGTTTTGCCGATGCACTGCGAGAACAGACGCGAATGATGGAAAACCTATCTCTCACACGTGAAGAAAAAGCATATTTGGCACGGAAGTGTTCTTATCTGGACCCTGTGTATCTGGACTTTTTGGCAGGATATAGATATGACAGCAGCGAAGTAAAAATAGAACAGGAAGCAGGTGAACTCACTATATGGATAGAAGGGTATTGGTATCGTACCATACTATGGGAGGTGCCTCTTATGTCGCTTATATCTGAACTTTATTATATAATGACAGACCAGAAACGTCTGCCAGACGAAGAAGTGAGAGCTATCACTCGCTCCAAGATGGAGATCTATAAAGCCCTGGATGTAAAGATAGCCGAATTTGGTTCACGTCGTCGTCATAGTTATCGCGTGCAGGAAATGGTGGTGGAAGAACTCCAAAAATGTGGCGGAGATAATTACATAGGTACATCAAACGTACGTCTGGCGATGGATTATAATGTGATACCGATAGGTACTCATGCACACGAATGGTTTATGTTCCACGCTGCGTGGTATGGATACCGTATGGCCAATAGAATGGGACTGGATAACTGGGTTAATGTGTATCAGGGAGACCTGGGTATAGCACTTTCAGATACATTTACTACGGCATCGTTCTTCCATTCATTTGACAAGAAATTTTCAAAACTATTTGACGGAGTACGCCACGATAGCGGAGATCCGCTTACATTTGCCGATAATATAATAGCTCACTATAAAAAACACCGTATAGATCCTGTATCCAAAACGATAATATTTTCAGATGCACTCACACCTCCTGTGGTGGAAAAAATAGCCGATTATTGTCGGGGACGTATAGGAATGTCATTTGGTATAGGAACAAACTTTACAAATGACGTTGGACTGGAAGCGATGAATATGGTTATAAAACTGAGCGATGTGATGATAGAGGGTGGTTCTTGGACGCCGACTGTAAAACTATCTGATAGTCCTGGTAAATATACGGGAGATGCTCACGCCATATATCTGGCAAAAGAAATATTGGGAATAGAATAATACACTGTGTAGATACCGAGCAGCCACGAGGCTGCTCGGTTTATAAGATATATATAATATGTATATAATGTAAGGAGTTATGATTAAGACGTTATTTAAGAGATATGTGGTAGAGGCGTTGAGTTATATGGCTCAGGGACTTTTTTGCTCGCTTATATTGGGGCTTATCATATCCCAGATAGCAAAGATAGAGGCTCTTTCATTCCTCTCCTTTATAGCCGAGGCTCTGGGGGCATCATCGCCACTAGTAGGAGCTTGTATAGGTCTGGCAATGGCCATAGGTATAAAGTATGATATGCTGGTAGTGGTGTCATCTGCCATAGTAGGTGCCTTGGGTTATAAGTACGGTGGCCCTGTGGGGGCATATCTGTCTGTTATAGTAGGAGCCGAGATAGGTAGTCTTATATCTCGTCGTACGGCGGTAGATATAATACTTACTCCTATGATTACGATAGTGGCAGGGGGCTTATTGGCACGTTATTGCTGTTCTCCTATAAATGATATGATGTTATATCTGGGAGAGGTAATTAACGATGCTACACAGTTATCTCCCTTTATGATGGGAGTAGTGGTAGCAGTGGTGGTAGGCTGTATCCTTACACTTCCTATAAGTTCGGCAGCTATATGTATAATGCTGGGATTGGACGGTCTGGCAGCGGGAGCAGCCACAGCAGGGTGTTGTGCACAGATGATAGGTTTTGCTGTTATAAGCTATGGAGATAATGGTGTGGGAGGTCTTATATCACAGGGACTGGGAACATCTATGT
>JAFYKQ010000034.1 GCA_017537565.1 Flavobacteriales bacterium | reverse complement strand
GAATGTGTACTTATCTTAAATAAAAAGACAGGTGAAACCCGCCTTACCAACGGCATCAATATCAATGTGTTTAATCGCTATCCCTTTTTCTTCAGGTTCTACGATGGGCAGTATATCATATCTGCTATGAGTGTGTTTGACGGGCTATTTGATAAAGACGGGAATGCACGCGTATATAAAACACCAGAAAGCCCCGGCTATCAACGAGCGTTAAAAGAAGCATATTCAAAACACACACCTACGAGCAACCCTATTCTATATGTCTTTAAATTAAAAGACGTGGAATAGAAGAGTATCTTGCATAAAAAAACGGTCGCCCGTAGGGCGACCGTTTTTTATGTATAAGTGAAAACTTATTTACGATAGTCAGATAGCATATCGCTAGAGAAACTGTTTATAAATGCACAGTGTTTTGCTACCTCGCCAGCAGTGTAACGAGTGAACACTCCTGCACTATGTGCAAATAGTTCTGGAGCAGCCGATGCGTCACGCACTAGCAGATGTGCCATAATGATGTATGCAGACATCTCTACCAGACGACGAGCAAAGAACTCTATCACTTCGTTGTCTTTGGCTTCCATAACCTTGTCTATCGCAGCCTCATACTGCCCTGCAAGAGATACAAGAGTCTCTTTAAGACCTTTCATCTCTTCGCTGCATTCCATAGCTTCAAACTCGCGTATGCGGTTAAGATAAGTCTTGTTTGTCGCATAACGTATAGCCGCTACCACCTGAAGCTGTGTAGTACCTTCATATATAGAAGTAATACGAGCATCGCGATATATGCGTTCACAAGTGTAGTCTTTCATAAATCCGCTACCACCGTGTATCTGTATGCAGTCATAAGCGTTCTGGTTGGCAAATTCACTACCCATACCTTTACCCAGCGGAGTAAACGCGTCTGCCAGACGAGAGTACATCTTGGCCTCGGCACGTTCCTCTGGTGTCAGTTTGCGTTCGCGAGCTATATCGTCCAGAGCCTTGTAAATATCCACATAACGTGCAGTCTCATACAGTATCGCACGTGAAGCGTCCAATTTTGCTTTCATCGATGAAAGCATATCATATACAGCAGGGAACTCTACTATCGCACGTCCAAACTGTTTACGGTCACGAGCATATGAAAGAGCTTCGTTATAAGCAGCCTGAGATATACCCACGCTCTGTGCCGTGATACCCAGACGGGCACCATTCATAAGTGCCATGATGTATTTAATAAGTCCCAGTTTGCGTTCACCACACAATTCGGCTTTGGCGTTCTTGTAAACCAATTCGCAAGTAGGAGAACCCTTGATGCCCAATTTGTTCTCTATGCGACGTACCGTAACACCACCATCGTTTCTGTCATAGATAAACATCGATAGACCACGACCGTCTTTTGTGCCTTCTTCACTACGTGCCAATACCAGATGTATGTGTGCGTCACCATTTGTAATGAAACGTTTTACGCCATTTAGGTACCAGTATCCGTCTGCTTCGTTATATGTGGCTTTGAGCTGTACAGACTGAAGGTCACTACCAGCATCGGGTTCTGTAAGGTCCATAGACATAGTCTCTCCCTTGCATATACGAGGGATAAAGCGGCTACGCTGGTCATCATTACCAAATTCGTACAGAGTCTCGGCACAGTCCTGCAATCCCCATATGTTTTCAAATCCAGCATCGGCAGCAGAAACTATATCGGCAGCCATGATGTAAGGCACGATAGGGAAGTTAAGACCACCATAACGACGTGGCATAGACATACCCATAAGACCAGCCTGTGTAGTAGCGCGTAGGTTTTCCACCGTTCCCGAAGCGTAATGAACCTCGCCATTTACAACACGAGGGCCTTCGTGGTCAACGCCTTCGGCATTTTGAGCTATAACGTCTGAACATATTTCACCTACTATCTCCAGTGTCTTGTCATAGCTGTCTATGGCATCATCATAGTCTTGTGGAGCGTAGTCATAAGTGTCTTTGTCTGCGTAGAAACGTTCTTTCAGCTCTACGACTCTCTCCATGAGTGGGTGAGACGTAAGATGGTATTTGAGTGCGGGAGTATCTTTATAAAGGTTTGCCATTTCTTACTTGGAGTTTTGTTTATAATATTTGATGAGTTTTGGTACAACCTCTTCCACCGTGCCATTTATCACATAGTCTGCTATGGCATTGATAGGAGCGGCAGGGTCGTTGTTTATAGAGATAATCATAGAACTATCCTGCATACCTGCTATGTGCTGTATCTGTCCAGATATACCACAAGCGATGTATAGTTTAGGACGGACAGTAACACCCGTCTGACCTATCTGGCGTTCGTGTTCACAGAAACCAGCATCGACAGCCGCACGCGAAGCACCCACCTCGGCTTTGAGAAGGTCTGCCAGTTCGTGTAGTAACTGGAAATTTTCCTTTGAACCTACACCATAACCACCGGCCACGATGATAGGAGCACCCTTGATGTTGATTTTTGATTTTTCAACGTGACGTTCTATAACTTTTACCACATAGTCGCTTTCATCTACATATTTGGAAACGTCGTGACGAACGATTTCTCCCTTGTAGTTCTGGTCATAGATTTCTTTTTTCATCACACCTTCGCGGACGGTAGCCATCTGTGGGCGGTGTTCTGGGTTTACAATCGTAGCCACGATGTTACCACCGAATGCAGGGCGTATCTGGTACAGAAGGTCTGTGTATGTCTTGCCTTCTTTTTTATCCTCGTGAGGTCCTATTTCCAGTGCCGTACAGTCTGCTGTAAGACCGCTGGTAAGAGCCGATGATACACGTGGTCCCAAGTCGCGACCTATCACCGTAGCACCCATCAGGCATATCTGTGGTTTTTCCTCCTTGAATAGGTTTACCACTACCGATGTATGAGGCAGCGAAGTGTAAGGATATAGACCTTCGCCGTCAAATAGATGTAGAATATCTACACCGTAAGGCATCACTTGGCTCTCCACACCGTCCAGTTTATATCCTGCCACGATGGCTTCGAGTTTGCAGCCCAGACGTGTAGCCAGTGAACGACCTTTGGTAAGTAGTTCAAGACTTACCTCTGATATTATACCGTCTTCTATCTCGCAATATACAAATACGTTGTTCATCTTTTCTGCTTTTTAAGTGATTATCCTATGGTGTGATTTGCCAAAAGTTCTACCACCAGAGCTTCTATCTGTGCGTCATCGGCAGTGATAGTCTTGCTTTCTTTGGCTTGGAACACTATGTTTTCAACAGTCTTAACCTTGGTAGGAGAACCCGCCAGACCACACTGTGATAGGTCTCCGTTTACATCGGCCACGCTCCATTCTGTAAGGTTAAGGTATTCTTTTGTCTCGTATAGCGAAGCATAATCACTACCTGCCGATACTCTTTCAGTAGGGGTAAGAGCGCGTTTGTACTTCTGGAGTAGTTTTGCGTTACGAGGACGACACGTTGCAGCCGAACCATTTACCGTGATAACGATAGGCATAGGGGCTTCTACAACTTCTACGCCACCGTCTATACGACGTTTTACTGTTATCTTACCGTCCTCTACTTTAAGTATTTCTTCGGCATATGTAACTTGTGTAAGACCTAGTTTTTCGGCTACCTGTGGTCCTACCTGTGCTGTGTCTCCGTCTATGGCTTGACGACCTCCTATGATAAGGTCAAAGTCTTTTATTTTCTTGATAGCAGTTGCCAGTGCATAGGAAGTAGCCAGTGTGTCTGCTCCTGCAAATGCACGGTCTGTAAGTAGATAACCTCCGTCTGCACCGCGGAAAAGTCCCTCGCGAATGATGTCTGCTGCACGCGAAGGTCCCATAGTAAGGATAGTAACCGTACTACCTGGGTGTGCGTCTTTAAGACGTAGAGCTTGTTCCAGAGCGTTGAGGTCTTCGGGGTTAAAGATGGCGGGAAGTGCCGCGCGATTGATAGTTCCATCGGCCTTCATAGCGTCCTTGCCCACGTTGCGGGTATCGGGTACTTGTTTGGCCAATACGACGATTTTAAGACTCATATTTATCTTTGTTTTAAGTGTTTATCTTATACTGTGTGATAAAGCATATACCCATATGAGTATGGGTACTTTTACTATGGCAAAAGTACTTAAACTATCTGTGATACTCAAATTTTTTGGCATAAAAGTGATAAAAAATTTATCAATTGCTCAAATCAAATTCCTTTGTTCAACGATGTGTTTTATAAATCCTATCATAGAAAGTAAAAAATAACCATAAGACACCCTGAATGAGTGACTTTGTAGGATATAAAAAGCAGTAAAGAGTGTCTAGTCTGCTATTGTGGCAGCTGCTTCGCGTACAACACCGCCCATAGGAGGGTTTTGTTTGGCTACGCGTACAGAAAGGGTCATTATCTGTGGGTAAGTTTTCTTGATGGCGTTATATATACGCAATGCCACGTTTTCTATCACCGCACTGCGTATGGCCATCTCTTGTTCTACTATCTCGTGCAGACGTGCGTAGTTTACCGTGTCATCTATGCTGTCATTTGTAGCGGCTGTGGTAAAATCTGTCGTGAGGCTTATGTCTGTGAGGAAGTATGTGCCAGTAAGGGCTTCTTCTGCCATACAACCGTGATACGCAAAGCTGCGAATGCCGTTTACTTCTATTCTATGTGTCATCTTATCTGCCGTTGTTTTCTGTTTTTTCTTCTTTCATAGACTCGTAATAGGCCTTGCGGGATAGCGGTTCATAGTCGTGTTTTTCTCCCAGCATTACCAGTGCATCTGATGCTGTGATGCGGTGGGTATAATGAGCCAGATTACCCGTGCGAGGACATACGGCGTGAACCTTTGTTACGTATTCGGCCGTAGCCATAAGGTAGGGCATAGGACCAAACGGACGTCCCAGGTAATCCATATCAAGCCCTGCAACTATCACTCTAATGCCACTATTGGCCAGTGTGTTACACACCTCGACTATCCCATCGTCAAAAAACTGAGCCTCGTCTATGCCTACCACATCTACATTGCTCGCTCGTAACAATATCTCATTGGAATGGGAGACAGGAGTGGATTCTATCTCGTTGTGGTTATGTGAAACGACTTTACTTTCATCATAGCGAATGTCTATGGCTGGTTTGAATATCTCAACCCTTTGGCGAGCAAATTTGGCACGACGCAAACGACGTATGAGTTCTTCTGTCTTGCCCGAAAACATAGAACCACATATAACCTCTATCCAACCACTGTATTCGTTGTGGTTTACCGTATTCTCTAAAAACATTTCTTGTCTATTTTCTACTATATGCAAATGTAGTCCAAGTATTCCACTTCCAAAAGTCTTTGATGGCTTTTTTATCAACAATGGATATGAAAAATGGCAGTCCCGTGCGAAGGAACTGCCATAGATAAATCCTAATCAACTAAAATTATGATTCCTTAATGTGTCTATTCTATTTTATAACAGGGAGTTCGTCGTGACGGTAACGCAACTCGCCTCTTACCATAGTTCCCAGTACGTTGAAGTCTGGGTCCATAATTGCTATATTGGCACGGTAACCCTTCTGTAATTTACCTACACCGTCTAGGTTGAGACAGTTGGCCTGGTTCCACGAAGTACATTTTACCAGCTGTTCCAGTGGCAGACCAGTGATTTCACTCACGTTACGCAGACCATACTGGTATGGTAGTGTAGAACCCATAAGTGCTCCCGATTCCAAACGAGCCTCGCGGTTCTTAAGTATCATTTTAAGACCGCCCATCACGTATTCTCCATCTGGTAGGCCAGATGCCAATAGAGCGTCTGTGATAAGGAGTATCTGGTCGACAGGTTTGGTGTTGAACACTATCTTGATAATGTCTGATATCACGTGTAGACGGTCACATATAAGTTCTATGTAAACGTCATTGTCTGCCAGACCTGCTCCTACCAGTCCTATCTCGCGGTGATGAAGAGGAGACATCTGGTTAAAGAAATGGGTAAGGTTTGTAAGTCCTGCTTTTTTGGCAGCCAAGAAGTCTGAATATTTGGCAGATGAATGTCCTGCCGATGTAACTATGCCCATCTTTTTCATCTCTCGTATGAAATCCAGTGCTCCATCTACCTCGGGTGCCATAGTTACGATTTTAACCGGAGCTATGTCGTTTACCTGTTTGATGAAATCTGCACTAGGAACCTTTATGAATTTTGGGTTCTGGGCACCTTTCATCGCTACATTGATAAACGGACCTTCTATGTGCATACCAGGTATTTCTGCCCAACGAGGATTTTTAAGGTATTCGGCTACAGCATGCGCTGCCTTTTCTATCTCTGTATAAGGAACAGTAAGAGTAGTAGGCAACCACATAGTTACACCCTCTTTAAGACGGGCTTCGGCTATTTTGTCAATGGCTTCTCCTGTGCCATCACACGTATCATAGCTTACCGCACCGTGTGCGTGAACGTCTATAAAACCGGGCATAGCCATCAGTCCTTCGCCGTCTATTATCTCGTCAAAGTTTTCTGGGTTTACGTCTTTTTCTATGATAGACTTGATGTTTTCACCGTCTATGATGATGTTGGCACGGCGATTGTCTACGTCGGGAGATATTACTCTTATGTTTTTTATAAGTTTCATTGTATTGGGAATGTTTTTGTTATCTTCTTTTCCTCTACAAATATACAATGAAATATGCAACCATTAAATTTTATCCCGACAAATAGCAGAAAAAATTCGACAAATGAAAAATTATTTCTATATTTGCACCCGGCAAGTCCCACACGACCAGCTCCTGTCCAATCCCCCAGGGTGGGAACGCAGCAAGGGTCCGACGGTTGTAGCGGTGCGATGTGGGTAGCTTGCCTTTTTTTATTTTAAATGTTGACGTGAGATAAACTATATCATAAACTCGCCCGATGGGCGAGTTTTTTTATTTTCCATTATTTTGTTTAATGAATTTTAATACAAATTTTATATATTTGACCTGTGTTTGTATAGGAAAACGGTAGCAGATGAATCTTTGGAAAAAAATATTAAAATGGCACCGTAACCCACCTTTTGTCGAGAGAGTGTGGAATATAGCTATGAATTGTTACATCTATGGCAACGAGTGTTATTGTAAGGGGAATACTGATGCTGGTTTTCACTATCACTATAGAGCCATTGACTTATATGCCAAACATTCATTCCGTCTGAATTATATAAATAAAGGTGATTTTGATAGTCCAGCTATGAGGATTATAATTGCCTATGTGGCTCGTATCTTTGTAGAGATGGAAGAGTATAACGGGGCATATCAAGCATATAGATTGTTGTTGTATGACATAGATGCCAATTGTAAAAAACACTCTCCCATCAGGGCCGATGTTTATGTAGATATGGCTCGTCTTTTCTGGGAACAGAAAAAATACATTAAAGCCATAGAATGTTATCAAAAAGCATTGCCTATATATAAACGTAATTATGGTTACATAAACAGAAAGGCAGCTGTGTGTTGTGAGAAGATGGCCAGATGTATGTGTTGTGTGGAGGAGTATAAACAGGCTGCTCGCTATGGAGAAAAAGCAGTAGAGTTATACCGAGCCATCTATGGAGATGTGTATGAAAACCTGGAAAAGTGCTATGAAAATCTGTCATTTATATACAGTATGATAGGGGATATGGATAAGGCTGTGTATTATGCTGGGAAGAAGAAAGATATGGAAAGGGCATTGGAGGAGTATGATGTATTTCATTTGGAATTCAAATGATGTGACGATAAAAAACGGCAGCCGCAGGCTGCCGTTTTTTATCGTCGATAGACTATCTGTCTTACTCTGTAAGGTCAAGCACAATTACCTCTCCTGCTCTCATGTCGTATGACAGCCAGTCGGCAGTGAAGGTGTGTAGCATGCCGCTTGCCACATCTGTCACCTTTCGGTCGCCCGTATATGGAGCGTGCAAGTAGAATTTGCGGGAAGAGTACATATTGGTATTGGCTATGACTATGATTTGTCGGGTAGGGTCTTTTGGGTCTATACGTCGGTAGGCCACACAATCATTCTCATAAGACTCTATATGTGGACGGTCATAAGAGTCCTCGCGAGTATCTATGACCATAGATAGATTTTTCTCTCTCGCATTGTTTATACGCGATATGAAACGTGTTATGTTCTCTGGATTTTCCCAGCCGTATATACCTTTGTTAAACAATGATAAAGGCAGCGAACGATAGAAATGACTCTCATCGGCCGAAAATCCTACACCTGTGTTTACCGGCATTTTTTCGCCCAATTCATATCCGCTGTGTATAAATGGTACAACGTGTGGCAGGAATGACATCAAAGCATATCCCATACGCGAAAAAGCTGTCCCGTAACGCATCGTGGCACGAGGAGTATTGTGTGTCTCTTGTGTGCCAAAGATATTCATTGCGTTTCTGTGTGAGCAATATGACAGCATACGCTCCATACCATTAGGAGGACATTCCCAACCAAATCCCAACGACGCATCATAACCTGCCTTTCGGCTATCGGGCGTGGGATAGAAATTCTCCTCAAAAAAAGCAAATGCAGGGTCTATCTCTCTCGCTTTGTTAATGATACGTTTTATAAGTGGACGAGGTATGGCGTGTCCCATATCTATCATCGCTCCGTCCAGACCGTATTTTTTCTGGTAGTGAGGGATAACGCCTTCCAGATATTCCCACAGGCTCTTTACAGCATAACGACTTTGAGAGAGCGCAGGATCATAGAAACGTATGGTGTTATATGCTATGTAGTTAAACCCAGCAGGGTGTGTGGTGGAAGCTTTGCGGTCATACATACGCAGGTATGTGACGTCTTTCCAGGCGGGCTGAACGTCATCTGGTGGCCAATCGGCAAAGGCTCCCGGTATGACGGCCTGTCCATCGGGTGTTGATGCTACATATTTATTACCGTCCATCGTTATGTCTTCTGTCTGTGGGGCAGGAAGGAATTGACGACGGTAATCATCACTGGGGGCTATGTAGTTTTTACCCTCATAGGGGACTTGTTTTATCTCTCGTAATTCATCTTCTGTAAATACAGGCGAGCAGAATTCTGGCAGGTCTTCGCGGTGTATCCAGTAGTACCATTCGGGGTGATTTTTAACCTCTACACCATCTGGTGATGAAGTACGCATAGCATATTCCAATACCACGCGTATGCCCATCATATGTGCAGCCTCTACCAGCGCTGCAAACTGTTCTTCTACCTCTACGCCGATAAGTGTAGGGTCTGCAAGTCTTTCATCAAACGCGTAAAGGTCTCGTGTAGCATATGGCGAGCCCAGTTCTCCCGTACGAGAATCTACCCCTATCTTGTTCACCGGCAACAGATAAAGAGTATCTGCTCCCAGAGACTTGATATAAGGCAGCATAGCTATCATTCTCAAGAACGTTCCTGTGGATATCTCACTACCCGCGTGTATTCCTGTGGGCAGAGCCGATGTAAGTCGCACAAAGGCGTTGTATATAGTAGCACGTTCTGTCCATTTGGCAGCAGATGAACTAGCCGTAGAGATACTACGTGTATATTGGGTCTTGTTATCGTCTAGTGATATGATAGATGAAATGATGTCTCTGTAATAATCACGTGCTTTTACCCTATGGTATGATGGTGAACTGTTAATGTCTTTCCATATAGTAGGCACATATATGTATGTATCTGGTGATGAAGACTCACATAGAGTGTGAAATATCTTATAGAGAGAAGGATATCTTTTATTCATATTGAATGATATGTGTTTTTATTTGAATGGGTAAAAGTATGAAATATAAATGACATAATGAAAAATACGATGATGTGTGTGGGATAGATGTTATAAATGAAGTTTTATGTGTATATTTGTAGATTAAAATTGAGCATATAGATAAAATCAAGTTATGAAATATACTTTACGTCTTTTCAAACAGTTGGGCCATTTTAAGAAATGGATTTCTCTCACTATTATCTTCAACATACTTACGGTTATATTCACTTTGCTGTCGACCTATGCTTTGGTTCCAGTGCTGAGCCTTATATTTGGCGAGAGTGAAAAAGTATATGAAAAACCACTGTGGGTAATAGACGGTGTGAGCGTATGGGAGAGTGGTGGTGTACAAGGTGTAAAAGACTATGCCAGTACGCTGTATGACTACTACATCACATACTTTATGGGAACGAGTGGTCTTATAACGGTGCTGTTTTGGGTGTGTTTTGTAGGTTTTCTTATGTTTGCCTTTAAGAACATATCTCGTTATTTTGCTGGTCTTTTTCTTTCGTACATAAATATAGGTATAGAGCGTCGTTTGCGTAAGGCTATACACGACAAGATTTTGGCATTGAGTCTTTCGTTTTTTTCAGAACAACGCAAGGGAGATATTCTTTCGCGTATAACGGGTGACGTTACCGAAGTCCAATGGGCTATTTTTTCATCTCTATCCCGTGCCGTGCAAGACCCGCTGATGGTGATAGGTATCCTCATATCGCTCATCATAATGAGTCCAAAGCTTACTGTTTTTATCATATTCCTGTTGCCATTTACGGCATTTGCTATCACGCGTATAAGCAAGTCTCTTAAAGAACCATCGGCCAAGGCTCGTACGCGTTATGGAGAGCTACTCTCTATGGTAGAAGAAGACCTTTCGGGACTTAAAGTTCTTAAATCATATAATGCATCACGTCTATCGTCCAAACGTTTTGATGGGGTGAATGATGGGTACTCAGAGCAGTTGGCACGTATATCGCGTCGTCGCGAGTTGGCATCTCCTTTAAGCGAAATGGTGGGTTCGGCTATCATTATAGCTATCATAGGTTATTCGGGAGTGCTTATAGTACGTGATGGGGTGTTGAGTGCACCGGTATTCATCGCATATGTGGCTCTTTTCTACCAGATACTTCAACCTTGTAAAAATATAGCACTGGCCATAGCCGATATCAAACGAGGCGAGGCTGCCGCCGAACGTATCTATGAGGTAATAGATGCACCGGTAACGGTATGTGATAAGGAAGATGCTCTGCCTATCAAGGCATTTGACGAAGGAATAGCATTTGAAGATGTTCATTTTGCATATCCAGATGAGCCAGATGGTAAAAAGGCAGTAGAGGCTTTCTCCCTAGATGTGAAAAAAGGAACGATGGTGGCTCTCGTGGGACAGAGTGGTAGTGGTAAGAGTACTATGACCAACCTACTATGCCGTTTCTATGACATAGATAGCGGGCGTATAACGATAGATGGTCGCGATATAAGAGATTATCGTATAGATGACCTACGAGATATGTGTGCACTGGTTACACAGGAGTCTGTACTATTTAACGATACGGTAAAAAACAACATACTCATAGGTCGTCCCGATGCCAGCGATGCAGAAGTGGAACGTGCCGCCCGCATAGCCAATGCATATGAGTTCATAGAAAAACTTCCAGAAGGATTTGATACCAATATAGGTGATGCTGGTAGTCGTCTTTCGGGTGGTCAACGCCAACGTCTATGTATAGCACGTGCGGTACTTAAAAACGCTCCTATACTACTACTGGACGAGGCTACATCGGCACTGGATACCGAGAGTGAAAAATTGGTACAGGAGGCGTTGGAGAAATTGATGGACGGTCATACCAGTTTTGTGGTGGCTCACCGCCTATCCACTATCCAAAAGGCAGATGTCATAGTGGTGATGAATGGTGGTCGCATAGTAGAGGTAGGTACACACGATTCTCTGCTGGAAAAAGACGGTATGTATGCTCGTCTTATACATATGCAGTCGTTTGACACGGTAGAAAGCAGATAGAAATAAACCAAAATTATATAGAGATGAAAAAATACTTTTTAATTATCACAATGATGTGTATAGGAGCAGTAGCCTATGCACAGGAAAAAATATATAGCATAGTTACTTGTCCTGCCGAAGACCCTTCGCAATCTATGAATATCAGTTGGGCGGCAGAAGAAGAGGGCAGTTATGTTTTATACGCTCCTGCAAATGATAAAAATTGGAAAAAAGTCCGCAAAGCAATCCCACAGGAATGCCTATGTACTACTTATGACAGTATATATTCCAAAACTGCTGATGGTAAAAACATATACGAACGCGTACGTTTTACCAAATGTGATGCTACTCTCACCCATCTTAAAGCAGGCACAGAATACAAATACCGTATATATATAAAGGGCAAAGCAGAAAGCGAAGAATATCGTTTCAAGACAGCCGGCAAGGATAAATGGAGTGCTTATGTGATATCAGATTTTCACGTTTATACTCCACTGCCAAAACGTCTGGACGCTGCGATGGCGATGATGGACCGTCTTAACGAATATGACGATAAGGGTGAATGGACACTTCATCTAGGTGACGTTACAGCCTGGGGAGGTAGTTATTCATTCTGGAAGGCGATGTATGAAAAAGACCATTTCAAAAAATATATGTGGGCAGGTGTAAACGGAAACCACGACAATATGACTCGTGTAAACGGTCAGTCACACGAATTCTTCCGCGATGCCAATTTCTATCCTCGTAACGGATATGCTGGACAGGAAGGTGTATGTTATCACTTTACATATGGAGGAGTACTTTTCATAATGCTCAACAACGAGGCTATGCACACAGTAGAAGGTCAGGAAGCAGCCAAGGCTTGGGTGGAAAAAGTGGTTAAAGAAAATCCTGCACGATATGTGGTGGTGTGTGAACACTATCAGTGGTTTATGGGTGCAAATGGCAAGGCGTCGCACTATGCACGCTGGAGCGAACTGTTTGACCGTCTGGGTGTAGACCTGGCACTGGCTGGAAATAATCATATATATGTGCGTACAGCACCGGTGTATGCAGGTAAGGAAACAGATGGTACAAAAGGTACGGTTTACTTGCAGACTCCTTCATCAGATAACGAACGTGGAGTATCGTGCCCACCAGAATTCTCTCATAACACAGATATCATCAAGTATCGTTGGGCAGAGGGTGGACAGACAGTAGGTGGTGTTCATATGGACGTGAACAAAAAACGTATGGTGCTTACCCTTCTGGACCGCAATGGAAACGTACTGGACAAGGCTACCGTTCTAGCCAAAAAGAAATAGGGTATTTATGGTGCCGATTTAAAATAAAAAATGCTCGCCCACGGGGCGAGCATTTTTTATTTTATTTCACAGGAATGAGTCCCTTTTCACTGGCTATCTTTATCATATAATCATATGCCGCATCATATTCATTGGGAATGATGCCGTCCAGTACGGCTTCGCGTATGGCTGCCTTTATTTCTCCCACCATAGAGCACGGTGATAGCCCAAACGTACTCATTATCACATCTCCCGATACAGGTGGCTGCCAGGCAGACAGACGGTCTCTCTCCTCGACCTCTGTAAGACGTGTGCGTACCATAGCATAGTTTTTAAGTAATCGTTCGCGTTTTCCAGGAATTTTACTCGTTATGTCTGCTTCACATAGAGTCATAAGGTCTCCTATGTCCTCTCCCGCATCAAATAGTAATCTCCTCACCGCCGAATCTGTAACGCCTTCGTCAGCCACGCTACGTGGACGTGATGACATTACGACCAGTTTCTGTACATATTTCATTTCGCTGCCCAGCGGTAGTCTTAGGCGTTTAAAAATCTTGGGAATCATCTTCATACCACCCACCCATTCGTGGCCGTGGAATGTCCAGCCTATCTTATCGTCCCAGGCTCGTGTAGGTATTTTGCCTACATCGTGTAGTAGTGCTGCATAACGCAAAAATAGATTATCTGTATGGCGGCATATATTATCCACCACTTCCAGCGTGTGTGTAAAATTGTTCTTATGGGCACGGCCGTCCATCTCTACCGTGTCTTTGAGTTGTGCGACTTCGGGTAGTATATAGTCCAGTAGACCACATTTTTCCAGCAGTGATAATCCTACCGATGGACGAGGCGAAGACATTATCTTGTTAAGCTCTTCGGTTATGCGTTCGTATGATATGATGGATATGCGTTCGCAGTTGCGTTTTATAGCCTCAAAAGAAGGAGTGTATATCACAAATCCCAATTGTGTAGCAAATCGTATGGCGCGCATCATACGCAATGGGTCATCGCTGTATGTTATGTCGGCATCAAGAGGTGTGCGTATGAGTTTACTTTCAAGGTCTTCTATCCCCCCGAATGGGTCAAGAAGACGTCCATAGTCTTCCTCGTTAAGACTCAATGCTAGGGCGTTTATAGTGAAATCTCGGCGGTTCTGGTCGTCTTCCAGGGTGCCGTCCTCTACCACAGGTTTGCGGGACGTGCGGTCGTAAGATTCCTTGCGGGCACCTACAAACTCCACCTCCAAATCCCCATAACGCAACATAGCTGTACCAAAGTTGCGGAACGTCTGTACCTTTGGATGTCGAGGTAACATAGAAGATACCTCCTCGGCCAATTCTATACCACTACCTACACATACTACATCTATGTCTTTTGGTTTTCTACGGGCTAGTATTCTATCCCTTACATATCCACCTATCACATAAGACGGGTAACCCAATCGCTGTGAGGCTCGGGAAATGATACCAAATATCTCGTCGTCCAAAAATTCCTTGTAGTTCATCTATGCCTTATTTTCTTATGACCGTTATGCGACAGTCATTAGTCAGTTTAATGATTGTAGAAGAAACATCACTCGTGTGTTCACCACGGCGGTAATCAACCACATAGTCCACCCCGTTTATTATCTCGCTTTCTATATCGTCATAGCACGCAGGCGAAGGGTGTGAACTTATATTGGCACTGGTGGATATAAGAGGTCGTTTTATTTTGTTTATAAGAGCTTTGCAGAAATCATCACCAACCACGCGTACACCCATACTGCCATCTTCTGCCAATGCAACGGGAACTACCCCCTTGACACAATCATATACTATCGTCATAGGACGTGTAGCACAATCCATAAGGTCAAACGCCAGGCTGGGAATGTCCTTCACGTGACGTAATAACTGGTCTTGTGTGGCAACAAGTGCTATGAGGCTTTTGGCCTCGGGACGGTTTTTAAGGCGATAGATACGTTTTATGGCTTCTTCGTTTGTGGCATCACAACCTATCCCCCATATAGTATCGGTAGGGTATAGTATGATACCGCCTTCCTCTACCACGCGAGCAGCACGATTTATTTCTTCCAGTGTTTTCGTGTCAAGTAATCTGGGCATAAGCAGGCCTATGGACGTTTATAACTTTTGAAAAGAGAGTTTAATTTTAGTCTTATAACACCAAAGACAGCCTCTACAAATATACTACTGTTCATCTTGGACGTGCCGGCCGTGCGGTCTGTAAAGATGATAGGCACCTCGGTTATGTCAAATCCATATTTCCAAGCCTTGAATTTCATCTCTATCTGGAATGCATATCCCACAAACTGTATATTTCCTAGTCCCAATGTTTCCAGTACACTACGGTGATAGCATACAAATCCAGCAGTAGTGTCATTGACCGGTATTCCTGTAACCATACGTACATATTTTGATGCAAAGTAAGACATCAGTACGCGTTTCATAGGCCAGTTCACAACATTTACACCACACACATAACGAGAACCAACGGCTACATCGGCACCATCTGTACGGCAAGCCTCATATAGACGAGGTAGGTCGGCAGGGTTGTGGGAGAAATCGGCGTCCATCTCTATCACATAGTCATAATCACGTTCCAGTGCCCAAGCAAATCCTGCTAGATATGCACGGCCAAGTCCGTTTTTCTCGCTGCGTGATAATAGGTGCAGGCGTCCCGAAAACTCATTTTGAAGAGATTTTACAACATCGGCAGTACCATCGGGAGAATTATCGTCCACTATAAGCACATCAAAAAGTGGGTGTGGTATGTTCATCACCGCACGAATGATGTTTTCGGCATTTTCTATTTCGTTGTATGTAGGTATTATAACTACCGCTTTACTCATAAGTAATGTCTTTTTTTATCTGGTATATGTATTCGTTTGTGCCGCTGGAGCGTGATACCCAGTCGTTAATGTTAAAATACTCAACCACCCACCGTGGGTAAGGAGAGTAGAGTATTTTCTTAAATGGCAAATTTACAGATAAATTTGGCTCATTGCTTAAAATGAGGACAGTTTTTCCTGTATGACGGTAATTTTTTGCTATTTTGTTGGCTTCGTTTATGTCTTGGGCGTGTATCCTGCTTACACCACGATGTAGGTAAAAATGGCAGGAGACCTCGCGTGGGTAGAGTATATCCTCGTGGTAGTGATAAGCAAAACTGTCATCAGATGCATTGATGATATAAACGTCGTCTTTTTCTTTTTGGCATATATTATATATGGTGTGATAATAATCTATGACTCGGTCCCCCTTGAAGAACAGATATAGGATAGCGGCCGTGTTTATGACTATAATCACGCGTGCGGAATAGATAAAACGCTCTCCTTTGAGTATATGATGAGGAAGACTTTGTAATGTGTAGATGATAAAATATGGGCAGAAACCTATCATAGGAAATAGAAATCTGGGTTCTTTGTGTGAGATAAAAAAATGGGCCAATATGTAACTGGTCGTTACCCAAGTGATGATGTCCTTGGGATTTTTCCATATGTAGTAAATCCAGGAACACAGTATTATGGCTGGAAAAATGAACATACCTTCGCGTAGGATTTCATATATGTATCTCAATATCCCGTACTCGCCAAAGTAACTGGCGTGACCTACTACGATGTTTTCATAGAAATAATTATATGGTGTAAATGTCCAGTGCCCATAGAACAGGCGGTCTATGATAACGCCCAACCCTATAATCCCCAATGCTGATAATGTGGCAATAATACTCTCCTTGTAACGTTTATCTATTATAATGACATATAGCAGTATGGCAAGTAGGGCAATACACATCTGGTACCTCACTACAAAAGCCAATCCAGCCATTACGCCCAGTGCGATAGCCTGCCACACGTTAATCTTTTTATATCGGCTCCATATTATATAATAGCTAACACATATTATAATGATAGAGCCCGATATGTTTTCTGATGAAAAGCGTGCGTGTAGATATATCAACCCCCAGAAGAAAAAAGCCACCCATATATAATATCTCTCCCAATGTCTATCTTTCAATCTTGGTTTAATGGCCTTAAATAAGATAAGTATAGATGTAATGGATAGCAGGCAGGCTATGACACGCATTATGGTGGCGAGGATAAATGGGTTATATATGTCTATGTGTTGCATAGAACGCCCTATGATATATACTATGCTAGGTAAAAAGCAGCTACGCATCTCTTTTAGGTATTCCCAGGGTAGGTTTTGTGGTTGGGACGAGCCGGTAAGCAATAGATTGGCATATTCCATTATCTGGTAATGTTCATCTGGGTGATACCAGCCGGTAGATAAAATAGAAAAAATAACAGAAGCTGCTGCTCCATAGAAAACGCTCCTGTATGTATGTGTAGGGCATATTTTTGTACTCATAGATGTGATGTTGGACTTAAAGATAAAAAATTTAATGTTAAATCTTTATATAGGTGTTGAACGTTTGCTAAAAATGTGTAATTTTGCAATTGATTAAATCAAATAAAGTTAATAGGGGAGAAGCGAGACAAGAAAGGTTTAAAATCTCCCAATACACACAATTAAATAGATGAAAATAATACGTTTGGCAGCTACGGCCTTGATAGTAGCACTTTCAACATTTAGCCTTTTGGCACAGCAGAGCGATAAAATTACATTTGGTGTAAGAGCAGGTCTTAACTACTCAAATATCGTTGTTAATAACGGTGACCTTACAGTAGGACTTGGACAGCTTAGCCCAGCATTGGAAGGAA
This sequence comes from Flavobacteriales bacterium, assembly GCA_017537565.1. GTDB lineage: Bacteria > Bacteroidota > Bacteroidia > Flavobacteriales > UBA1820 > Merdimorpha. Next base: position 11,612 of record JAFYKQ010000034.1, on the reverse strand, counting down.
AAGATGTAAAGGGTAAAGGTGGATTTAACTTTGACCCAAAACCATCATTCTATATAGGTGCAACAGTGGACTTCCCTATTAAAAAATGGTTCCACATACAGGGTGAGCTACTTTATGTAGAGAACTATGGGCAGGGTGGTATGGCAGCCAATCTTGAATCTACTCCATATATACCTACATTCCCTTCTCAAGTTGAACGTCCAGAAGACCTACGTCTGTCATACATACATTTGCCAATACTTGCCAAATTTTATGTGATGAAGAACCTTCCTCTTATGGTAGGTCCATATGTAGGTGTGGGTGTGGCATATAAAGGAATACCTACAGCAGAAGAAAATCCTAAAGCCAAAGACATCTCTAATATGTATAAGAGAATGGACATAGGTGCTGTGGCATCTGCTGCATATGAATTTAATTTTGGTCTATTTGTAGAAGCTCGTTATGTATTTGGTATGATGAATACATTGAAAAACGAGTTTGATATAAAAGGCCTAGGTGTTGGACCTATGAGTGTTGATGTTCACGTCAATACAGAAAACATAAAAGGTCAGAACAATGCCTTCCAGGTGGGTGTAGGTTACCGCTTCTAGTATTGAAACACATTTTTTTAAGTTTTTTTTACATACATTTATTTTTTTTTCATACACATTTCTCATAACATTTAGTTTGCGTTACACAATGGCCTTTACGGTGAAAATCGTAAAGGCTTTTTTTATTGATTATTTTGTGGATTTATTTGTAGATTTGTTCTCGTAACAATATAGGTTATTATCTATGATAAATCTCACATCGACGCGTTTGCGATTAAGAGCATTGGAGGCCGATGACCTTACATATTTTATGGCGGTAGAAAATGATTCTACGCTGTGGAATGTGTGTGATACCCGCGTGCCATTTTCACGTTATACATTGCAAAGGATACTAGAGGCGACCGTGCCAGATATCTATGCCGAAAAACAATTACGACTAGTAGTATGTGCCATAGATGATGAGCGTCCTGTGGGATTTGTAGATTTATATGATTTCTCACCTCTTCACCGCCGATGTGGAGTGGGGGTTATAATCTATCCCGCTACCGAAAGAGAAAAAGGCTATGCAGCAGAGGCGTTACGACTGGCACTGGGATATGCGTTTGAGGCGTATGACTTGCATCAGGTATGGGCAGATGTAGCGGTGGATAATGAAGCGTCGTTGCGACTGTTTGAATCGTTGGGAATGAAGACCTGTTATATAAAGAAAGATTGGATAAAAGAGGGAGATAAATATAAGGACGTATGTGTTCATCACGTATTGCGTGATGATTTTATGGGTGAAAAATAATAAAGAAGATGAAAAAGTGGATTTTTATAGGCATAGCGGTCATAGTGGTAACAGTGGCATCTGTGGCGGGATATATGGCACACCAGTTATTGGGTGAGGCGGTAGAGGAAGATATGGTGGTATATGTGCCTACGGGTAGTGATAAAGAAACGCTGGTAGGGATACTGGATACGGTAACTGCCAAACCTCGTTTTCTGTCATATTTTTCCAGTGTGGCAGCCGATAGATACGGCAGTCCTAACCCCGGTAAATTTACCATAAAAGCAGGGAGTAGTAACTATGAGATGTTGAGATATATCTATACGTCACGTGGTGAAGAGGTGAGGGTAACATATAATTCGTTGCGTAGATTGGAGGATTTGGCAGGGGTGGTCTCTCGCCAGATAGAGGCCGATTCGCTTTCTATTATAGAAGCTATACGTGATACTGCATTTCTATCTGCCAACGGATATGATATAAATACCGTGCTTTCACTTTTTGTGCCAGATACTTATCATTACTATTGGAATACATCGGCACAGCAGTTTTTGGATAGATGTGTAAAGGAGCATAAAAAGTTTTGGAACACAGAGCGTATTAAAAAAGCCGAAGCAATGGGAATGACTCCCCTGCAAGTGGTTACGCTGGCTTCCATAGTAGAGAGTGAAACCGTCAAGGCCGACGAACAACCACGCGTGGCCGGTCTCTATGTTAATCGTCTTAAAAAAGGTATCCTATTGCAGAGTGACCCTACTGTCATATATGCCATACTACAGGTAGAACCCGAACGCTATCCTATACGTCGTGTGTATCTGTCAGACCTTAAAATAGATTCTCCATATAACACATATCGTAATCGTGGTCTGCCTCCATCGCCTATACGCATACCTTCGCGTGGGGCGATAGAGTCAACGCTTAACTATGAGCATAATTCTTATATCTATATGTGTGCTTCGCCAGAAAGAGTAGGGTATCACGCCTTTGCTCGCAATCTTTCAGAACATAACAAGAATCGTCGTGCTTATATACGCTGGATAAATTCCCGCAATATCAAGTAGTTCTGGTGAATACATAGCAGGATACAGATGGATATTTAACAAAAAGAAATATCGTCAATGTTTTTTATTTTAAATAAAGAATTTATATTTGCGTTCTGTTAAAACGAAACGAATTATTTAATAAAAATCAATTTTTAATAAAGAATCATAAATATGAAAGTAGCGGTAGTAGGAGCCACAGGACTGGTGGGAGGAAAGATGTTGCAGGTGCTTGCAGAAAGAAATTTTCCGCTGGACGAACTTCTAGTGGTAGCATCAGAACGTTCGGTAGGTAAAAAGATAGAATATAAAGGGAAAGAATATACGGTTATAAGTATGGAAGATGCAGTGGCTGCACGTCCAGATATAGCCATATTTTCGGCAGGAGGCTCTACTTCGTTGCAGTGGGCACCTCGTTTTGCAGAGGTAGGTACGACTGTAGTCGATAATTCGTCGGCTTGGCGAATGGACCCTAGTAAAAAACTAGTAGTGCCAGAAATAAATGCACACGTGCTCACTCGCGAGGATAAAATCATAGCCAATCCCAACTGCTCTACTATACAGATGGTGATGGCATTGGCTCCGTTACATCGTCGTTATGGTATAAAACGTGTAGTGGTATCTACATATCAGTCTATAACGGGTACAGGTGTGCGTGCCATAGAGCAGATGATGGCAGAACGTGCAGGAGAAAAAGACGTAAAAATGATATATCCATATCGTATAGATATGAATATGTTGCCTCATATAGATTCGTTCCTGGATAACGGATATACCAAGGAAGAGATGAAGATGGTAAACGAAACGTGCAAGATACTGGAAGATGACAGCGTGAAGGTTACGGCAACTACTGTACGTGTGCCTACTATGGGTGGACATTCAGAAAGTGTAAACGTAGAATTTGCTAATGATTTTACACTGGAAGACGTACGTGAGGAACTGGCCAAAATGCCAGGTGTGGTGGTACAGGACGATGTAGAGAACAATGTCTATCCTATGCCTCTTACGGCACACGAACGCGATGACGTATTTGTAGGGCGTTTGCGTCGTGATGAATCACAGGCCAATACTCTCAATATGTGGATAGTGGCAGATAACCTACGTAAGGGTGCCGCTACCAATGCCGTACAGATAGCCGAATATCTCGTGGCAAACGATTTGGTATAAGTGAAAGATAAATATAGATTTCCCCAAAAACGGCGGCCGCAGGCCGCCGTTTTTGGGGAAAGTCATATCGTTATTTTCCAGATATGTAATTTATAGCTGCTAGTGCACAGTTCTCACCATCTATCGCGGCCGATACTATTCCGCCAGCATAACCAGCTCCTTCACCCGAAGGGAAAAGGCCGCTTATCTGTGGGTGGGAAAGTGTAGTGGCATCGCGTGGTATGCGTACAGGTGATGATGTGCGGCTTTCCACACCTATTATGCAGGCTTCGCTACTGTAATATCCACGCATCTTTTGCCCAAATTTCACAAAACCTTCGCGTAGTCGTGGTGCTACAAAATCGCCTAGAACATAATCCATATCGGCACTTGTGATACCTGGCGTGTAAGATGTGGCAGGTAGTGAAGACGAGGCTCTCTTCTCACAGAAGTCTGTCATACGGGCAGCGGGTGCACATTGGCTTTTGCCTCCTGCTATCCAAGAGCGATATTCCATATCCTTGACATATTCCATCATACATAGTTCGCCATATTTGTGATAAGATTCTGGTAGGTCTTCGGGGTGGATTTCCACCACTATACCCGAGTTTGCATAGCGGTTATTACGCGATGAAGGCGACATACCGTTTACTACTACTTGGCATTCATCTGTAGCCGATGGTACTATGTATCCTCCAGGGCACATACAGAAACTATATACACCGCGTCCAGCACATTGTTCTACTATTTTATATGATGCAGCAGGGAGATATTTGCCTCGCCCTTCCTTGCCGTACTGTATGTGATCTATGAGGTCTTGACTGTGTTCTGCTCTCACGCCCAGTGCTACGGCTTTGCTTTCTATCATTATGCCTTTGCGATGAAGTAGTGCATATATATCGCGAGCCGAATGTCCCGTAGCAAGTATTACGGCCGCAGCAGTGTATTTCTCTCCGCTAGATGTGATGACGCCCTCTATGTGCGAATCCTTGATAATGAAATCTGTCACACGCTGTCCAAAGAGATAAAGGCCTCCGTGTTCTGTTATGCGGTGGCGAATGTTTTCAACTACCTGTGGTAGGCGGTTGGTTCCTATGTGTGGTCGTGCATCTGTGATTATTTCTTCTTGGGCACCACACTCTACCAGTCGTCGTAATACACCATCTACATCGCCACGTTTACGGCTGCGGGTGTATAGTTTTCCGTCTGAATATGTGCCTGCTCCTCCTTCACCAAAACAGTAGTTGGAATCGGGATTTACTATATGGTCCACAGAAAGACTTTTAAGGTCTACGCGACGTGAACGTACGTCTTTGCCTCGTTCCAGCACTATGGGACGGTAGCCTTTTTCTATGCATTTGAGTGCGGCAAACATTCCTGCAGGCCCCGAACCTATGATGATAATAGGTGTAGCATTCTCTACCATAGGATATTCTACTGGTGGAATAGATGCAGGGGTGTCACCATCGGTATAGATTACCAGTTGTATCTGTATCATAACGTTTCTCCCGCGTGCGTCTATGCTACGTCGTAGGACTTGAATGGCATTGATTTTTTTAATATTTATGCCACATTTGCGAGCGGCAGCATCTTTTATGGTATGAGGATTGCTGGCGTCACGGGGAGATAAACGTAATTGTAATTCTTGTATCATTTATTGGAATATAATGCTGAAAAATATCCTGCTAATATACATATTTTTTATCATATGGGAGAGAATGTCGTCTATATGCTTTTTGTTGCTGCATATTATACTCCTGTTATATCCCACAGAGGGGCTTATCTTGATATACGGAGTATAAATGTCCACACCTATACTTCCTGTAATATGAAGCGAATGTGATGGTAGGGAGAATAAGTTTTTTTGAGATATTTTGACATTTGGATTAAGAAGTAAGGAGTATCCTGTGCCGATGTCAATTGTAGGGCGAATGTTGCAGTCTCTCCTGCCGTAGAATTTTATGCCTATGGGTAGGTCTATAAAAAAGGACTTGTGGGGGATTTTTGTGTGCTCATCATTTATGTAGGAGTCAAACGCCCCGTCGCTGAAATTAACTCCCGGGGTAGAGTAAAGCTCTATAAAATCCCAAAACCTACATTTCATAACGCCATATAGCCCAGCATATATAGATGGGCGGTAGTCTATCGCTATGCCATCACTATGGTCTATGTGGTATTTCATAGCTCCTACAGATGTCTTGATGCCAAAAGTGAGTTTACGGCGGTCTATGTGTGTGCCTTGCTCTATGTGTATATTCTGTGCGTGGAGGTTTATGGCTGCAGCAAAAGGTAGTAATAGTATTTTAAGGTGTCGCATAGGGGTGGGGTGTATGCCTAAATATAGCGAAAATGTCTTTGTTTGGTGGGAAAAAATAATGTGTATTTATGTTAAAAATTTGTATATGCTTTTTTTTTTTTTTGCTTTGTACAATTGTATATATGTTATATGTATATACATATTTCACTCTAAAAATAAACACTTAATATCAATAATAATACTCATTAAAATGGACAAGAAAAGATACACATCTCCTTCTGTCGAAGTAATAGAGGTAGAAGTAGAAACAGGCTTTGCAACAAGTAATGGTGACCTAGACAATGAAAGTTGGAGTTAAGAACCCTCAAAAAAACACATTTTATATGAAAGGTACATTTAGATTATTTACACTCGTGCTGATGGCTATGAGTGTATTTTCTTGTTCCAAAGATTCTGTAAAAGAGTTTGAGGACGAGATAAATCGAGGCGCTGTGACTATCACGGCTGGTATCACCAGTGACACCAAGACCAAAACTACACTGGGTGACACGTCTGGAGAGAGCACCAAGGTATATTGGGAAGAAGGGGATAGTTTTGTTCTGTCTATCGGCGGGGAAGATTATACATTTGATATCGACCCTGCTTATTCCAATGAAAATCCTTCTACTTACGCGACATTTACGTGTGCAGATGCCCCCGAGACGATAGCCGCAGGAGACTATGTAGCCAAATACTCTAATGCTACTACTCCTACACAGCAAGCAGGCACAAAAGAAGGGCTAAGCGACTATCAGTATATGGAGGCAGACATCAAGGTAGATGCAGAAAGCTATCTGGAAGATGTAAGTATTAAATTCTACACCAAAGTATCTGTCGTGGAGCTAACTCTTACTCACGATGATTTCAAGGGTGCTACGGTGAGTGATGTAGCACTGAAAAACGCTGGCGATGTAGTAGCACAAAGTCTTCAAAGCACATCATTTACAGGCGACAGCGATGGCAACATTGTGGTGTATTTTGCAGTGCCAGCAGGTAAAGAATTCACAGCGGCTACTATCACAGCTACGTGTGATGACAAGGCATATTCTGCCACTATAAATTCTGCTCTTACTACGGTAGAAGGCAAACTATACCAAGTGAAAAAATCTATGACGTGTAGAACCGTTGTGAGTAGCGGTACTTGTGGAGATGACCTAGAATGGGAGGTTACATACACAGACGATGAAAACAGCCTCACACTATCTATCACAGGCACAGGAGATATGTATAACTACCGCTATTCCTCACCCCTCACACCTGCTGAGTATATAGACAAAATCACATCTGTAGAGTTCCCAAATGGACTAACATCTATAGGAAAGTATGCGTTCTATAAATGTGAAAAACTAGCAAGTGTTACATTTGAATCGGGTTCTCAATTAAAGACGATAGGGCACGGTGCATTTGAACGTACAGCTCTTACCTCTATAGAGATCCCTGCATCGGTGACAGAGATAGGAAGCTCTGCGTTCATATATTGTGATGAACTAGCAAGTGTTACATTTGAAGCTGGTACTCAATTAAAGACGATAGGCTCCTCTGCATTCGAAGGTTGTTCAACTCTTACTTCTATCATTATCCCAAATGGTGTGACTAGTATTGGAAGTAGTGCATTCGATGGTTGTTCAACTCTTACTTCTATCAATATCCCAGATGGTGTGACTAGTATTGGAGACTATGCATTCCATACTTGTTCAGCCCTTACCTCTATAGAGATACCTGCAGGTGTGACAGATATAGGAATCTCTGCGTTTGCTGCTTGTAGAAAACTAGCAAGTGTTACATTTGAAGCTGGTTCTCAATTAAAGACGATAGGCTACTATGCATTTCAAGTATGTGAATCTCTTACCTCTATACAGATTCCTGAAACGGTAACAGTGATAGGAAGCGCTGCATTTAGAGAAACAGATATTTCCTCTATAGAGATACCTGCAGGTGTGACAGAGATAGGAAGCTATGCGTTCAAAGATTGTAGGTCTCTTGTTACGGTGCATTGTAGGCCTGTTACACCACCTGAATTGGGGTATGATGTATTTTATTCTAGTACAATATATGTGCCTTCATCATCAGTAAAAAAGTATAAAGAGGCTGAAAACTGGAGTGCATACAAAGATCACATCATAGGTGAATAATAAAACACTGTCTATACATACAGCCCACCCTCGTCGAGGGTGGGCTTTTTTTATCCAGTGATAGGGTTATTCCCTCATCTCCCCAAAAATATTCTCCCCAAATAGCCGCCCGCAGGGCGGCTATTTGGGGAGAGATTATACGACTGTAAGACTGTTATTTTTTACCTTTTATACCAGAATAAATAGTTGCTATACCGCCAGTCATACTCGTAAAACGAGTGGCTATAAAATCATTGGTACGCAATATGTTGGCAAAGTTTTTACCCGATGGGAATGCTTTGATGCTTTCTGGTAGATATGTGTATGCTCTTTTATCTCCCGATACTATAAATCCTATAAGAGGCAGTATGCATTTGTTATAGAAAGAATAAGCCTGTTTTATAGGGAAAGACCTAGGGTGAGAGAATTCCAGTATGAGCAGCAGTCCTCCTGGTTTAAGAACTCGGTGGATTTCAGAAAGACTCTGCGCCAGATTCTCAAAATTTCTCACACCAAACGATATCGTTACTATATCAAACGTATTGTGTTCAAATGGTAGACTTTGACAATCGGCCTTCTGGAAATGTATGAGTTCTTCCAGTCCTTCTTTTTTTACCTTTTCGCGGCCTACTTCCATCATCTTTTCAGAAAGGTCCACCGCGTCTATGCGTTGTGGAGATAGTTTTTTGGCGAGGCGTATAGCTTGGTCGCCAGTCCCTGTGGCTATGTCCAGCACGCGAGCGTGAGGTTCACGCGAGGCGATTCTCACCATTCTTGCTCTCCAGTAATGGTCTATACCGAATGATAAAAAATGATTCAAAAAGTCGTATTTGCGGGATATGTTGTCAAACATATCTCTCACCTGTGCTGTCTTGCTTTTTTTTGAATCGTTGTATGGAACTATATTTTTACTCATATTATTTCTTGTTGTTTTGGAGTGAGGCAAAATTAGTTATTTGATACCATCTCTACAAGTTTTATGACTTGGCTGGCTTCTTTTACATCGTGTACACGTAATATATCGGCTCCTTTTTCTATGGAAATAGCGTTGAGAACCATCGTTCCTCCCAGTGCTTCGTCGGCCGAAATGTCCAGAGTTTTATATATCATACTCTTGCGTGATAGCCCAACCAGTATAGGTAGCCCCCAACCTTTAAGCATATCCATATGTGATAGTATGTGGTAGTTCTCCTTTATCGTTTTCCCAAATCCAAATCCCGGGTCAATGATAATATCCTCTATGCCCATATCTCTCATTTGTCGTATGCGAGTCTCGTACCACTGTATAACGCTGTCTATGTAAAGATGAGTATCATCTGTATGATATGCGTCTGTATGTTCTGGGTTGTGAGTGAGGATATATGAACAAGAACTGTTTTTTACTACTTCCCACATTTTTTCGTTCCCACCCGATATGTCATTTATTATATCCACACCATTATCTATTGCTTCGCGGGCTATGTCGTGGCGGAATGTGTCTATGGATATGCTAACGTGAGGAAATTCTCTTTTTAGAGCTTTTAAGACAGGAATAATGGCTTCCCTTTCTTCGCTTTCACTCACAGGCGTGCTGCCTGGTCGAGTACTGCAAGCTCCTATGTCCAGTATCGTGGCACCGTGCTCTATCATACTTCTGGCAACACTTATAGCATCATCTATGCCACCTGCCCTGGACGCCGAATAGAAAGAATCACGGGTTATATTTATAATGCCCATTATTTGGACCTTATTTTTCATAATAGAGAGGAGATGTTTATTGTTTTTCTATGATGTATATGTCTTCGTTGTCGCGTTTCATATTGTAACGCTCCCGCACAAATTTCTCCATCTCTCGAGGGTCGTTTTGCAGTTCTTCCAGATGCAGGTTAAGACGTTCTATCTCGCGTTTGTAGTATTCTATCGAGTCTTGAAGAGAGGCTATATTATTCTCTCTTTCTATGTGCATCATCACCGAATTGCGGTCAAAAAATACTATCCACAACACAAATAAAATGATGAATATGAGTAGTTTGTGTTTCCATAGGCGAGCTATGAAGGATTTGCTATCGTTGTGAGGATTCATAATGATATGTATTAAAAACGAGTAGATGAATTTCCTATTTTCTTCTCTATGACGGTGAGTAGTATGTTAATGGCTACGGCAGGGTCTCCATAGTTGGGTACTATAATGTCTGCGTGGCGACGCGAAGGCTCTATAAATTCCCTGTGCATAGGTTTTACAGTCTTTTCATAACGGTCCAGTACGTCTGTCGCTGTGCGACCACGTTCTATTATATCACGACGAATGACACGGGATAGACGGTCGTCATCATCTGTATCTACATATATCTTTATGTCTAGTAGTGGACGTAACACAGGGGACTGTAATACGAGTATTCCCTCTACTATGATAACCTTGCGTGGGGATACAGTTATCGTTTCTTCGCCGCGAGTGCAGGTAATATAAGAATATGTAGGCTGCTGTATTTCGCGTCCTTCCTTAAGAGAGCATATGTCGCTGGCAAGCAACTCAAATTCTATGGAGTCTGGGTGGTCAAAGTTAAGTTCTTTGCGTTCTTCCAGTGGGATATCGCTGCGGTCGCGATAGTAAGAGTCTTGGGATAGGACGGCTACACTGCCTTCTGGTAGTGCTTCTACTATGCGTTTTACGACCGTAGTCTTTCCGCACCCTGTGCCTCCTGCTATTCCTATTACTAACATTCTTTATCGTTTTATATGTCGTTATCTAATGGGGGTGTAGTGAGAGAGAAACGCAGGTTTTTCTGTGCCTTTTTTCTGAATGATAAACGTGGCTTCGCCGTCATTTGTCGTGTTGCCATATTTTATTTCTACTACATCGTCTATGTGTAGTTCGGCGAGGAAATTAACCTCTATCTCTCCCGATGTGATACTCACCGCATCTTTATATGGTATAGAGTCCAGTATCCACTGTGTGTATTTTATGTTATTCACGTGTCCCATAGCATCTATGTCGCTGAAAGAAACCTTGTATTCACGTAGGGTAGTGGACTGTGCTGGGATTTTGACGCGGCCAGCGGTGCTTATATCTAGTGTTTTTTCGGGGTGTATGAGAAAATCTGGGTAAGGAACTTTGACAGATTCTGGTGTGCGTTTTTCTATGGATAGGCATACCCATACTGTGCTTATCTGTGCAAATGTCTCCCCGCGATGAGAGAACGACAGATTACGTACAGATATGCTGCCTGGCATATTTTCTATCCAAGTGCTTATTTCTATCTCTTCGTTCCAGTGAGGCATAGACGTAAAACGCATCTTCATACGAGTGAGTACCCAGGCTTGCCCTAGTTTTCTCATATCATAAAATCCAAATCCACATAGTGTGGCGTGTTCTCCTGCTGTTATCTGTATAAGGTTGAGCAGCCCAGTGATGGAAAGTCTTCCCGAAGGAGCAGTAGAAATCCAATCTATTGTAAAAGGAAGAGTGTAAACCTCTGGAATTGTTTTAGTTTCTATCATTGTGATGTGTGTCTATTTAAAGATTCAAATATAATATATTTTTGATAGATAATGTGGTAATGAGGCTAAAAACGTGAAGTTTATTTCTAATGGTGTAGAGTAGTGTGCGTGAGGCTAAATATGTGATTTATGAATTTTGTGAAAAAAAATACAAATAAAATTTGCACGGTGAGATTTTTTATGTATCTTTGCACCTGTCTTTAAGACACAAGGGATCATAGCTCAGCTGGTTCAGAGCATCTGCCT
>JAFYKQ010000033.1 GCA_017537565.1 Flavobacteriales bacterium | reverse complement strand
GTACCGTAAAAGGATATTCTGTGTCATAATAGGCCTTGAGCAGTACCGATAGTATACCATAGACTTTACTACCGTGTTCTGCAGTAAGACGTTCGGCTACTTCTTTTTGGAACATACCTACTATCTGTGGGATATGACGATAGTAATCCAGTGCATGAAACATTATCTGTGAGGAAATGTTATACGGGAAATTACCTATAAGTGTAAACTCCTGCCCTGAAAATGTTTCAACTAGATTCATTTTAAGGAAATCTCCTTCTATTATCCTCCCGTGCAGTGCTGGAAAATTCAGTTTAAGATACTCTACCGATTCTGTATCTATCTCGGCTACCTTTACATCTACCTTTTTTTCTATGAGGTATTGTGTGAGCACACCCATACCAGGCCCTACTTCCAGCGTATGACTATCATATGGCTCACGCATAGCATAGGCTATATCCCGTGCTATGGATAGGTCTTTGAGGAAATGTTGTCCCAGATGTTTTTTGGCTCTTACCTGCATATAATTTTATTTTACAGCGTTTTCTATTACGTCCAGTGACAGAGAAAAAGAGTGAGCATATACCTTGAGATGAGGCGAAAACAGACATTGTAATTCGTCATATTCATCATTTAGGAAAGCCGTCATATCTTCCTCACTTTCAAAATATATCTGCACTGTATATGTTTCCACTCCCTCGCTCATTCCTTCCACGTGAGGCACGCGTATGATTGTAGCACCGCTCACCCTCTCGCTTTCAAGAAGAGCTGGTAGATATTTCTCACGAGCCTCCGATAGCCATAGAGCAGCATATGCAGCATCTACTGCCGTAGTGGTATTGTGTATCTTTTTCATATTACATTCTATCTGGCACCTCTATACCCAGTATAGCCATAGCATTCTTTATGACACGACCCGTAAGGTCTGAAAGTTGCACGCGGAACGTACGCACCGCATCGTCTTCGGCCGAAAGCATAGGGACATTCTGGTAATAAGAGTTGTATTCTTTAACCAAATCATACGTATAATTGGCCACAAGAGCTGGCGAATGTACCGCTGCCGCCTTCTGTACGACAGATGGGAATTCCACTATGTTCTTGATAAGTGCTTCCTCTCTCTCGTCTATCGCTCCTATCTGCACAGCCTCTGCTGGCAGCGTGCCGTATCTGCGTTTGATAGACTGGATACGTGCATATGTGTACTGTATGAAAGGACCTGTATTACCATTGAAGTCTATGGATTCCTTAGGGTTGAACATCATACGTTTTTTAGGGTCAACCTTCAACATAAAGTATTTAAGAGCACCCATACCTATCATATTATACAGGCGGTCTTTTTCCTCGCTACTCATACCGTCCAGTTTACCCAGTTCCTCGCTTATCTCACGGGCCGTACGCACCATATCGTCCATCAAGTCATCGGCATCCACCACCGTACCTTCACGAGATTTCATCTTGCCGGTAGGAAGGTCCACCATTCCGTAAGACAAGTGGTATAATTTTTCTGCCCACGCATACCCCAATTTACCTAGTATGAGGAACAAAACCTTGAAATGATAATCCTGCTCGTTACCCACCGTATATATAAGAGAGTCTATATCAAATTCCTTAAAACGTGTGATAGCCGTACCTATGTCCTGTGTAATATAAACCGATGTGCCATCACCTCTCAATACTAGTTTTTCATCTAGTCCATCACCCGTAAGGTCTATCCATACACTGCCATCATCTCGGCGATAGAACACACCTTTTTCCAAGCCTTCCTGCACGTTGTCCTTACCCAGCAGATATGTCTGACTCTCATAGTAATTGCGGTCAAATTCCACACCTAGGCGGTCATACGTTACCTTAAATCCATCATACACCCAGCCATTCATCTTCTCCCACAGAGCTATCACTTCTGGGTCTTTTTCTTCCCATAGACGCAACATCTCCTGTGCTTGTTTTATAAGCGGAGCGTTCTTTTTGGCGTCCTCCTCGCTCATACCTGTGGCTTTAAGAGTATCTATCTCCTTTTTATATGCCTTGTCAAATTCCACATAGTATTTACCTACCAGATGGTCACCCTTTATACCAGATGTTTCTGGTGTTTCACCACCACCAAACAGTTTCCAAGCAAGCATCGATTTACATATATGGATACCGCGGTCGTTTACTATCTGTGTCTTGAAAACTCGTTTACCGGCAGCTTCCAGTAGGCGTGACACCGAATACCCTAAAAGGTTATTACGTATATGTCCTAAATGTAGAGGTTTGTTGGTATTGGGAGATGAGTATTCCACCATCACGGCAGGAGCATTCTCATCTGGAGTTACATAACCAAATTTTTCATCGGCATATGCACCCTTGAATTGAGCAAAAAAGATATTTTTGGATAGTTCTATATTGAGAAATCCTTTTACTACGTTATATCCAGCCACTACATCTGGCAGAGCAGCTTTAAGAGCTTCGCCTATTTCTGTGGCTGTGGCTTCGGGGGCTTTGCGTGCAGCTTTCACAAATGGGAATACCAGCAGTGTCACGTCCCCTGCAAATTCGCTACGAGTAGCCGTAAGGTCTATCTTGGCCTCTGTTATACCATATGTCTTATCTAGGATAGTCGCTATGGTCTGTTTAAGTGTTTCCTGTATATTCATATCTGTTGTTTTTTCTATATTATTCACCCTGTGCCGCAAAGGCACACTCTACGGCCCTGCAAATTTACTCTTATCTCTCCATTTTTCAAAAAATGATAGACATATAATATGTTTTTGGCACAAAATTAGGTGTATTAAGTATATAATATCTATCTTTGTGGGTTCACAGACTCTGCACTTTTTTGTTTTTGGCAGAGCCTTACCATAAAAACATAAAGATATGACACACCACGATTACAGCAATGACGACGACTCTCTATTGAGCAACCCTTCTTCCACTCCACTGCGTGCAGATGCATTTGAGATGAGCGACGAAGATAAAATGGAGATTATAGAACGCGACTTCCGTCATATAATGCACACACTGGGACTGGACCTTACAGATGACTCGTTGCGTGGGACACCAGCTCGTGTAGCCCGTATGTACGTCAAGGAGATTTTCAGCGGACTTAATCCCGAAAACCACCCTCGTATGTCCTCATTTGAGAACAAATACCAGTACGGGCAGATGCTCATAGAGAAAAACATCACGTTACATTCTACCTGTGAACATCACTTCTTGCCAATAGTAGGACGAGCACACGTGGCTTATATATCCCGAGGCAACATCATAGGTCTTTCAAAACTTAACCGCATAGTGGATTATTATGCACGTCGCCCACAGGTACAGGAACGTCTTACGGTACAGATAGTGGAAGCCCTTCAAAAGATACTCGACACACCCGACGTAGCCTGCGTTATAGACGCCCGTCATATGTGCGTTACCACTCGCGGCATCAAAGACACTGCATCTAGCACCATCACGGCCCACTATGGAGGTCGTTTTAATGAAAGTGAGACTCGCAGTGAATTCCTCAGATATTTAGAAATAGACACTCAACACTTATAATAACACATCATGGCTCTTTACAAAGAAAACACACTATATGTATATAACTCCCTCACGGGGTTCAAGGAAATATTCAAACCAACGGTAGAAGGCCGCGTAGGAATGTACGTATGTGGTCCTACGGTCTATTCCAATGTCCATCTGGGCAACTGCCGCACATTTATGTCGTTTGATATGATATTCCGTTATTTTACACACCTAGGATATAAGGTGCGTTACGTACGCAATATCACAGACGCTGGACATCTAGAAAACGACGCCGATGAAGGCGAAGACAAAATAGCCAAAAAAGCCCGACTAGAATCACTGGAACCTATGGAGATAGTACAACGCTATACAGACGATTTCCACAATGTTCTACGCACACTAGGCTGTCGCATACCATCTATCGAACCTACTGCTACAGGACATATCATAGAACAGATAGGCATAGTACAGGACATACTGGACAAGGGTTATGCTTATGTATCTGAAGGTTCGGTTTATTTTGATGTAGAGAAATACAACCGCGAACACCCTACGGGAGGCGGGACATACGGCTGTCTTTCGGGACGCAACATAGACGAATTGCTGGAAAACACACGAGCACTGGACGGCCAGAGCGAAAAACGTTCATCGAGAGACTTCGCACTATGGAAAAAGGCTTCACCTTCACACATTATGCACTGGCCTTCGCCTTGGAGTGAAGGTTTCCCTGGCTGGCATCTGGAATGTTCGGCTATGAGCACCAAATATCTGGGAGATACATTTGACATTCACGGCGGTGGAATGGACCTTAAATTTCCTCACCACGAGTGTGAAATAGCCCAAAACCAAGTCCACAGTCATAGCCGAGGAGCCCGTTACTGGCTACACGCCAATATGTTGACACTCAACGGTCGCCGTATGAGCAAATCGACAGGAAATATCCTAAATCCAGCCGAACTATTTTCAGGAGAAAACTCTATCCTTAAAAAGGCTTTTGCCCCAGCGGTAGTGAGATTTTTTGCGATGCAGGCACATTATCGTTCGGTGCTGGATTTCTCACAGGACGCACTGGAAGCAGCCGAAAAGGGATACAATCGTCTGATGGAGGCGATGGATAAAATCCCTACGCTTAAAACAAGCAAAGATGGTGTGTGGGACGTCAATGAGTGGAAAAACAAATGTTATGAAGCTATGAATGATGACTTTAATACACCTATCCTCATAGCACATATATTTGATGCGGTAACAGAAATAAACCGTATAGATGCAGGACAAAGCAGCATAAGCGAGGAATCCCTTAAAGTACTAGCCAGCACTCTGGACGCATTTGTGTATGAGGTGCTGGGATTGCAAAAGATAGAAAAATCTGGTCGCGAAAGCGAGGTGATAGACTCTCTCGTTAATATATTCATAGAGGAGAGAAAAGCCGCCCGCGCCGAAAAGAACTGGGCTCTTTCAGACAGCATACGCGACCGACTGGCTGCCATAGGCATCACCCTTAAAGATGGCAAGGAAGGCACCACATATACCATAGAAGAG
>JAFYKQ010000005.1 GCA_017537565.1 Flavobacteriales bacterium | reverse complement strand
CGTTTTTTTTGAATATATCACACGTCTATATTATCTCTATGTAAGGGTGGCAAGAAGGTAGTGTTCCCTTTTTATCATAGTACATATCGTGGTAGGTTTCGCTTTCGGGATAAAAGATATCCAGCGGCAGTAGTGATGTAGCAGGGTTAAATCCTTTTGATTTAAGTTCTTCTATCATCATTTCGGCTATGTTTTTCTGTTCCAATGTAGTGTAATAAATAGCACTGGTATAACGATAACCTATATCTACGCCTTGCCCGTCGCACTGCTCTACATCGTGGGTATTAAAATACATACGCAATATCTCGCGTGCCGTAGCACGACGTGGGTCATAGATTACCTCCACACATTCGCGGTGACCGGTTGCATCTCCATAGACCTCTCTATACAGTGGTTTTCTCCTCCAACCTCCTGTATATCCTACTCTAGTGGAAAGAACACCATCTACCCTTGACAACCAATACTGCGTCCCCCAAAAACAACCCGATGCTAGAACTATACATTGGTTCTCATCACTATTTTCTTCTTTTACATCGGCCTGAAATGTCATAGATATACTATTGACACAGTAACGGGTGTCTCGTGGTGTGTATCTCTCCCCACGGAAGACGTGTCCCAGATGGCCTCCGCAATGGGCACATACTATCTCTGTACGCACCCCGTCTTCATCTGGTATTTCACGTACCGCACCCTGCACACAATCATCAAACGAAGGCCAACCACAGTGAGAATCAAATTTATCCTTACTTTCAAATATCCTACTACCACACTTACGGCACAGATATGTACCATCGGCCTTGAAATCCAGATATTTTCCTGTAAAAGGGCGTTCGGTCATTTTTTCTTCCAATACTCTCGACTCGGTAGGAGTAAGGGCAGGCATTTTTCTTTCCACGGGACTATGATTTAAATTTCAACCATTAAATATATTAAAAACGATGATGATAAGCACTATGAGCGTTATAAAAACATACAGATAGTCCTTCTCTATGGCAAAGGCTATGACAGATACCACTACACGCATTATAGGTGTGGCGATAAGTATGAGCAGCGATAACTGTATGACCGATATTGCATCTAGAACCAATACTCCTCTTATCACATCGCCTATGCTCTCTACCGCCATAGATGATGTAAATTCTGCAAAATCAACCTGTGTACCACCCTTCTGGACGATATATAGAATACCGCCTACTATGGCTATGGCACAAGCCGTAAAGACTCCCACGCGTAACATTCGCCCTATGAACATTTCCATCTGGCGGGGTGTGATATTTATCTTTATCATAGTCTGCCTGTGTATCCGTTATAAATCATCTCTATAGCCAGAATAGTTATCACTACACTGAAAAGTATTCTAAGTGGTCTTACCCGCACCTTCATCAAGACTTTGGACCCGACAAATGCTCCTATAAGTACACCCACCACTATGGGCATAGCTATGACAGGGTCTATGTATCCACGTTGAAGATAAACCACGGCACTTGCCACAGCAGTTACTCCTATCATAAAGTTACTGGTGGTGGTAGATACCTTAAATGGTACTTTCATCACTATATCCATCGCCAAGACTTTGAGAGCTCCACTTCCTATTCCCAATAGTCCCGATACCACACCTGCCAGTCCCATAAGCGAAAACCCACCTGCTACGTTGCGTACTTGGTATGACTTGACGCTATTATCTACTGGGTACTTACCGTCCAGTTTAAGTATCTGCCCCCATCGGTCTTTTTTATGAGAAACACTGGTGTGTTCATCATGTTTTCTTACAGACATCACCGCCGAAAATATAAGCACACAGCCAAATATCATAGCGACAACACTGGTAGGTAGCCACATAGCTATCATCGCTCCTATCACAGCACCTATGGTAGTAGCTATTTCCAGGAACATACCTATACGCACATTGGTAATGCCTTCACGTATGTAGGCCGCTGCAGCTCCCGACGAATTGGCAATAGATGCAACAAGTGCTGCTCCTACGGCATATCTCATATCCACTCCCAGTCCCAATGTGAGAAGAGGTATGACAACCACTCCTCCACCAAGCCCCGTAAGCGACCCCAGAAATCCTGCCACTACAGCACCTACAAACATTATCGTTATAAACAGCTCTACGTCCATATATTTTTATTTGTCATCTTCTGTAAGGAAAAAATCTGCCTCTATGCCGTCTGAAAGAAAAACACCATTACGAGTTAATTTTATCCTATCATTATCCTCTGTGAGTAGTCCCCCCTCTATGTAACGTACAGAAAGCATCTTTATCCTTTCTGCATATTTTTCGCCAAATCTATCTCTTATCTCTCCCAAATCAATACCTTCCACACAACGCAACGAAGTCATAACTATTTCATTGTGTACGTCCCTATCCACAAGTTCTTCCTCCTCCCAGTACACCGTATTTTCTTTTATGCCTTTTATGTAAGATGCTACACTGCTTACATTCCATCGTCTGCTACTACCATAGAAAGAATGTGCCGCCGGACCTACACCTATATAAGGCACTCGCTTCCAGTATGCACTATTGTGGCGAGAACGATAACCATTCTTTGCAAAATTGGATATTTCATAGTGGACAAATCCTTCTTTTTCCAGTTCATTACACACTATGTGATATTGACGCTCCATCATTTCTTCTTCCAATGGTGGAAAAGTTCCACGTTTTATCATCTTGTCCATTATCGTGCCTTCCTCCCGCGTAAGAGCATAGGCAGATATATGTTTCACACCACTACTTACAGCATAACGTATATCATCTAGCAGGACATCATCACTTCTAGTAGGGATACCGTATATTATATCCAGTGATATGTTATCTATCCCACTATCCCTTAAAACACCTATCGCCTCACGAGCTTTTTCTCCCGTATGACGACGCCCTATAAGAGACAGTGTATCATCACAGAAAGACTGTACACCTATGGACACGCGGTTTATTCCTGCGTCTATCCATTGGCGGGTTTTATGGAACGAAACATCATCGGGATTGGCTTCTATGGTGATTTCGGCAGTGGGAGATACCGTCATATATTCCCTTACCGTATGTAACAAAGCCTCTACGTCATTACCGTCTAGAAGAGAAGGCGTACCACCTCCTATGTATATGGTCGCTATCTCTTTCCCTTTCCAATGCCTGCTGCGAGAGATTATCTCCTCCCTCATACATTCCAGCAGCATATCCTTTTTACTCATAGAGGCCACCGAATAAAAATCACAATACACACACTTGCTACGACACAACGGTATGTGTATATATAGCCCGCAGTGTGATATGTGGTTTCTATCGCTCATAGGGGAAAATGAAGATGGTTATTCTTTTTTATCAAAATCACTGGAATATGTAGGGTCAAAACTATTCCAACCTCGGGCTTTGAGTTCTACTACACTGCCATCACGCAATACCAGCTGGCGGGGAGTTCCACTGGCTGTGATATGTCCTATGGGTGTAAGGTCGGGATTGCCCTTGATGAGGTCATATTCTGAAAGAGGCATAGTAAAGAGCAGTTCATAGTCTTCGCCTCCGCTTAATGCCACCATAGATGAATCTAACGAAAACTCATCGGCAGTAGTTATCATCTGTGGGTCTTTGGGGATTTTTTCCTCATATAGCTGAACTCCCACTCCCGACTCCCTACACAGATGCAATACTTCTGATGATAACCCGTCTGATATATCTATCATAGACGTAGGGTGTACGCCCAGTTTTTCAAGTAGTGGACGTATATCTGCACGGGCTTCGGGTTTAAGCTGACGCTCTATGATGTATTGGTATGGAGTAAGGTCTGGTTGGGACTGTGGATTTACTTTCCACACTTCTTTTTCACGACGCAATACCTGCAGCCCCATATATGCTGCTCCCAGGTCTCCCGTTACCACCAGTAGGTCTCCTGCTTTGGCTCCGCTACGACGTACTTCACTGCCTTTTGTAGCATAACCCACCACCGTGATAGATATGATGAGCCCCGTAGTAGATGATGTGGTATCTCCTCCCACTATATCCACTCCATAGACATTACCAGCCAGACGCATACCTTCATACAATTCTTCTATCGCCTCTACCGTAAAACGAGATGATACGGCTATCCCCACTAGTATTTGTTCGGCTTTACCGTTCATCGCACATATATCAGATACGTTCTCGACGACAGCCTTATAACCTACGTGTTTAAGCGGGGTATATGACAGGTCAAAATGTACTCCCTCTATAAGCATATCGGTAGAGATAAGGGTATGGCGACCTTCGCTGTCCAGCACTGCCGCATCATCTCCTATACCTAGGACACTTGACTTGTTTTTAAGTTCTACAGCACTGGATATATGGTCTATAAGTCCAAATTCTCCTAATGAAGATATAGGGGTAAGACTCTGGGGTTTCTTTTCTTCTAGCATCTCTATGTAAAATTTAAATGGG
>JAFYKQ010000032.1 GCA_017537565.1 Flavobacteriales bacterium | reverse complement strand
TATCTTTGTATTATTTTTTATTTGTAGGGAAATGTAGGTCGAGTAAAATAAAACCCCCGCCACAAGTGGCGGGGGTGTTAGTTTTAAAAAATCTTATATACTTTGCGATACTTTACTTGAATGAGTCGTAAAGTCCCATCTACCGTGTCGTTTTTATCTATGAAATAGACTTTTTTATCTACCATAGTATCACCCCACGCTTTGGCGGCAGCCTCATTGGCAAAGGGGAGCATAGTGTCAAGGTCTATGACCGTTACCTCATTTAGGAACGAAGTAGGACGATAAATTATTTCCATAGTATCATTCCATTTTACTTCTCTTATCTGTGCCAATTTTTCTAAATCATAGTTTATATGAAAGAAAGTCAATGAATAATTATTTTGGCGGGATTTAACTCTAAAAGCCATAGGCTGGGAAAGATCATATTCCTTTTCTTTAGGATATGATTTAATTACACCTTCTTTTTCTCCAGAAACTTTTGATGTAAATGTTACATATACCGTTTCTCTTTCTTGTGCTTGTGCTACTACTCCCAGTAGCAACATAGCCATAACTAGTAGTTTTTTCATAATGGTATATTTTATATTCAATAACACGAGTTCTCGCTAGCAAATATAATCAATACGTTTTATCTGTAAAATAGAGTGTTACATGTCTTTGTATTATTTTTTATTTGTAGGGAAATGTAGGTCGAGTAAAATAAAATCCCCGCTATTAGCGGGGATTAAAACTAACTCGATTAAGGAAAATCCTTTTTATATAGAAATTATTCCTCCATATAGTATTTGTAGAATAGTGGTATGGTCTCTATACCACGGAAGAACTGTGCGAGAGAATAGTTCTCATTGGGGGAGTGTATAGCGTCTGTATCCAGACCAAAACCCAATAGAATAGTCTTCTGTCCCAGTATCTTTTCAAACATTGGTACCACGCCTATACTGCCTCCACCGCGTACAGGCACAGCCTCACAACCATATACATCACTCAATGCACGAGCAGCAGCCTTGTATGCACGACCTGTGATAGGCGTAACATATGGGAATGCACCGTGGTTTGGTTTTATCTCTACTCGTGTGCCGCGAGGAGCTATCTTGCGTATGTGTTCTATAAACATCTCGTTCACGCGATGAGGATTCTGTCCTGGCACCAAACGAATGGATACTTTTGCGTGAGCCTCGGCTGGGAGAATGGTCTTGGCTCCTTCGCCTGTATAACCACCCCATATTCCGTTTACGTCTAGTGCGGGACGTATCGTCGCACGTTCGCGAGTAGAATAACCTTCCTCACCTGTAACATAGTCCACACCTACGTTTTGGTTGTAGCGTTCTGCATCAAATGGTACTTTGGCCATCTCTTCGCGTTCTTCTAGGCTTACTTCTTCTACATCGTCATAGAAATGAGGAATGTTTATGCGGCCTTTTTCGTCGTGAAGACTGGCTATCATCTCACATAGTGCCGTGCAAGGATTTACCACCGCACCCCCGAAGTGTCCCGAATGCAGGTCTCGGGAAGGTCCATATAGGTCTATCTCAAAATAAGCCAATCCGCGTAGTCCTGTCATCACGCTAGGCATTTCCTTGCCGGCCATCGTAGTGTCTGAAACCAATACCACATCACACTTGAGCAGTTCTTTGTTCTCTTCCATAAATGCTTCTAAGTGTGATGAGCCTATTTCTTCCTCTCCTTCCAATATAAATTTTACGTTGCAAGGCAAAGTCCCGTTTTTGAGCATATACTCCATCGCCGCCACGTGCATAAACAACTGACCTTTGTCGTCATTTGCACCGCGACATATAATGGCTCCTTCTGGGTGAAGAACCGTAGGTTTTATTATAGGCTCAAATGGGTCTGTCTCCCAAAGATGCAAAGGGTCCACAGGCTGTACGTCATAGTGTCCATATACCAGCACCGTAGGTAGCTTGCTGTCAATGGTTTTGCTGGCAAAAACAGCAGGGTGGCCACCTGTCTCCATCACCTGTGCAGTGTCCATTCCTATGGAAATTAGTTTATCTTTGAGGAATTCTGCAGTGCGATACATATCGTCTTTGTGAGCACTAACGGCCGAAATAGACGGTATGCGTAACAGTTCAAAAAGTTCTGAAAGTATTCGTTCTTTTTCTGTTTCTATGTACTTTTTCATCTTCTCTTATTTATATATTAAGGTGTAACAAATATACACAAACTCCTTATATAAGCCAAATGTTATGCCCATAGAGTAGTATTTTATGTTTCAATACACTGTGGTACAAATGGTTATATGTTGTAAAAATTATTTTTAAATAAAAATTTGGAAAAGAGATGTTGATTGCAGTATCTTTGCAGTCCGCGCCGTTGAGAAAGGGGGCGGGTGTTATTGGGAAAAAAATAACACAAAAACATTTGGTGGGTTCAGAAATTATTTTTAATTTTGCACCCGCAAAAGCGAAGAGTTCATTGAATAACATAATAAGCCAAAAACCGAGCTGGACTCGAGAGAGTCTAGCATAAAAGAAGGGAAGG
>JAFYKQ010000031.1 GCA_017537565.1 Flavobacteriales bacterium | reverse complement strand
GGGTGATTAAGCAGTGCTTTTATCGATGCCAATGGAGCCGTTACCACATCGGCACCCAACATAGCACAGCCCATTATATGTTTCACACCGCGTATGCTTGCTCCCAAAATCTTGGTCTCTATACGGTAGTTGTCATATATCTGTCTTATCTGTGATACCAGTTCCAGTCCATCGGCATCTATATCGTCCAGACGTCCCAAAAACGGTGATACATACGTCGCTCCTGCCTTGGCTGCCAGTAGAGCCTGTGCTGCTGTAAATACCAACGTACAATTGGTACGGATACCCATCTGGGTAAAAGTCTTGATAGCTCGCAATCCATCTGGCGTGATAGGGACTTTTACTACTATCTGTGGTGAAAGAGAAGCCAATGTCTTGCCTTCTTCTATCATTCCATCATAGTCTGTTGCAAAAACTTCGGCACTTATAGCTCCTTCTGGTACCAGTTCACATATCTTTTTATAATGTGCCAGTACGTTTTCTGCTCCCGTAATACCTTCCTTGGCCATCAGCGAAGGATTGGTCGTAACACCATCTAGTATGCCCATAGATGCGGCTTCGCTTATCTGGGCTAGGTTGGCTGTATCTACAAAAAATTCCATAACGTAGTGAGTTTAAGTTTTTATAATCTATTTTTCTATGTATTCCAGCGTTATAACTATAGGACAATGGTCTGAAAGCGGGCATTCGGCTATACGCTCATAACTCACCGTACGCCACTGCCCCTCCCCACGGGTAAAGAAATAGTCTATCTTACGACGTGGCGACGTATTTGGGAATGTAGGGAGCATATCACACATCTGTGTCCATTTGCTTTTGGCAATGGCTATAGCGGGATCTTGAGGCATAGCATTAAAATCTCCACATAGAACAGCAGGAACCTCGCTTGCGTCCACCCATTCTGTTATTGCCGACACTTGTTCTGGACGTGTATCTCTGTTAAGATCCAGATGTGTACTTATAACATTTACCTTCTGTTTTTTACTTACTTTGAGCGTAGCACTCAACGCTCCGCGACGCTCGCCTGCCGTCTCGGGGAAAGGAAGGGTAAACGACCTTACCGCTTCAATAGGAAAACGCGAAAGAAGAGCTATGCCATACTGTCCTCCCGAAAAATGAAGATTGGCCTCAAATGCACTGTTCATACCCATACGACGTGCCAACTCCCCCGCAAAGTCTTCGTGACGTGTAGAACGACGCGTCTTATAATCCACCTCTTGCAGGGCTATAACATCTGGAGAATATTTTTTGGCAAACTCTACATATTCGTTTATATCTGCACGTTTTCCTATCTGCACATTATAGCACAGAATAGTTACACGCATAGGTTTTTTGGCTAGAATTACAGGACTAGCTATAAGTACTGCTAGCAGTATAATAAATATCTTTTTCATCTAATGACTTATTTTATTTGACCCTATAAAGGTATAAAAAAATTACAGTATAGCTCTATATTTACAGTTAGATTTTTTACACAAATTTTACATCGCTAAAACAGATATTTGCACATAAAGAACCCTGCCAATAAATACATACCCCACGATAGTTTTTTATAAT
This sequence comes from Flavobacteriales bacterium, assembly GCA_017537565.1. Taxonomy (GTDB): domain Bacteria; phylum Bacteroidota; class Bacteroidia; order Flavobacteriales; family UBA1820; genus Merdimorpha. The sequence continues at coordinate 562 of JAFYKQ010000031.1, read as the reverse complement.
TGCCACATAGCATATTTATAAACACATAACTCAAATATCCCAATGTCAACCCATCGGATATACTATACGTAAGAGGCATACCCATAAAGCATACGAATGCTGGCAGAGCCGTAGAAAAATCTGTAAAGTCTATACTTGTAATATGTGATGCCATCATCAATCCCACCAACACCAGCGATGGAGCTATGGCAACCTGTGGCACAGAAAGGAAGAACGGAGCAAAAAACAATGCCACTATAAAACAAATAGCTGTAACGGCTGCCGTAAGACCTGTACGCCCACCCGATTTTACACCCGTAGCACTTTCGGCATAGCTTGTAACGGTACTGCTTCCCATCATAGAACCCAATGTCGTAGAAACGGCATCTACCATAAATGCTCGGTTAAGACGAGGTATTCGTCCGTCTTTTATCATACCTGCACTGGTACTTACTCCCACTAGCGTACCCAGCGTATCAAAAAGGTCCATAAATAGGAGCGTAAACACTATAAGCGCCATATCCCAAGAGAAAATCTCACCCCATTGCAATTTCATAAATATAGGCTCAATAGATGGAGGAAG
>JAFYKQ010000030.1 GCA_017537565.1 Flavobacteriales bacterium | reverse complement strand
TGATGAGAGTGGCAAAGTAGCACGTTATAACCGTAGTAATGAATTTGACCGTACAGATGATAAACTGGAACTTTTTATAGAAAAAGAAGTATTGCCCGAGGTAGAAAAGATGAAAACGGCCGATGGTCGTGCAATACTCATCTCAAAAGATGCCAATGATAGAGCTATAACAGGCGCTAGCAGCAGTGGTATTGCGGCCTTTACAGTGGCTTGGGAGAGGTCAGATATGTTCTCGCGTGTGTATAGTTCGGTAGGGACATTTGTAGCGATGAGAGGAGGAAATGAGTATCCTGCCATAGTGAGAAAGACAGAACCAAAGCCCATTAGAATTTTCCTTCAAGACGGTGTTAATGATACTTGGAACCATATATTTGGGGACTGGTGGGAGTATAACCAGCTGATGAGTTCGGCACTTAATTATGCTGGTTATGAGTTTGATTACAAATGGGATAGAGGAGGTCATAGTATCTATTATGGTACTCGTATATATCCCGATGTAATGCGTTGGCTGTGGAGAGGATACCCTGCACAGGTGCGTGTGGGAGAGTCTATGAATGATATGTTGAAAAAACTCATAAAGAAAGACACGCAATGGAAAGAACTGTGTGATGTAGATGATGACGCTCGTCTTTTTGCATTGGGTGCAGATAAAGTACTCGTGGCACAGGACGTTGAGTGTAAAGTGATGGATACTACTGGTGTTGTGATTTCTTCACATAAAGTGCAGAAGGGACGTCGTGTAATAGGTGTAGGTGTAGATGAAAATATCATCACTGCCGATGCTTCGGGTGTATATATTTCATCACGTAAAGTGGCGAGTGTTAAAAACGCTCATACTGCACAGCAACTACACGATGGCAGACTATATATCTCTACCACAGGCGGAGATATGTATATGGTGGATAAAGGTGGTAAGCAGCATAAAATGACTACTCTTTCTACATCTGATGCGGCATTTGCTATATCTCCAGATAATCGACTGATGGTGACAAGTGAGAAGAATTCAGACTGGCTTATAAGCTATGTGATAAAAGAAAATGGAGAGATAGAATACGGACAGCAGTTCTATTGGCTGCACAACGTAAATAATCATTCGCACTCGGCATATGGAAATATAGCCTATGACACGCTGGGGAATGTATATGCTGCAACACCTATTGGCATACAGGTATGTGACCATAACGGCCGTGTGAGAGCTATTTTACCATTGAAAGGACGTAGTGTGAGCAGTATAGCGTTTTCAGGAAAGTATATCTATGCTATAAGCGGTGGTAAGCTCTATGTGAGAGAGGTGCTGCTGGAAGGTTATAACGCCCCACAGGAAAAGATAGATGTCAAATCTCAGGGGGCAGGCTGATGGGGCAGAATGATAGAAATAAAAGGCAGATGGAGTCATCTGCCTTTTTTATTTGACGAGTGTTTAAAATAAAAAAACCTGCTATGTTTAGCAGGTTTTTGTGAGCCGGTGGAGAGATTCGAACTCACGACCCCGAGATTACAAATCACGTGCTCTGGCCAACTGAGCTACACCGGCGTGTCATTCTCACGGGTGCAAATGTACGACATTTTTTCAATTCTGCAAGCGTGAGAACGATTTTTTTTCAAAATTTATTGATTATTTTTTTCAATATAATCCAACACTTTGGTTATCAGGTGCAAACGGTCGCGTCCATAAACGTTGTGTTCGTGTCCTGGATATATCATATAGTCCACAGGACGGCCTTCGGTGATGGCTGCACGTACTAATTCTTGTGAATGTTGCCATACAACCACAGGGTCAGACGTGCCGTGAATGAGTAATAGTGGATTTTTAAGGTTCTTTATCTTGCCCAGTAGTGATGCATTTTTAAAACCTTCGGGGTTGTCCTGTGGTGTATCCATATAACGTTCTGTGTACATCACTTCATACCATTTCCAGTCAACTACTGGACCACCCGCTACTGCTACCTTAAATACGTCTGGGTGAGTGAGCATAAGGTTTGTGGACATAAATCCACCATAACTCCAACCATATACCGCTATACGGTCTGGATAGATGAAAGATTGGTTTTTGAGGAAGTCTATACCTATCATCTGGTCTTGAACTTCCAGCGTGCCACACTGACGGTGTATAGCACTCTCCCAATCAAAGCCTCGTGAAGGTGTGCCACGTCCGTCTATCGTGAAGATGACGTAGCCACGTTCTGCCATATGGTGCATCCATAGGTCGGCTCCACCACGGAAGACATTGCGTACCATCTGCAAGTGTGGGCCTCCATAAACGTACAGTAGCACAGGGTAACGACGTGTAGGGTCAAAGTCTGATGGTAGAACCATACGTGTGTTATACTCACGGCCGTCCTTGATGATGCGTCCCAGTTTTACCTGTCCTACTATGTGGTTCTGCATAGGATTTGCAGCGGTAAACGTAGTGCGAATGTCTTTACCCATATTGCGACCGTCCTTGGAAAGTTGGGTAAGTATGACCTTAAACGGAGTGTTTAGGTCTGTAAATGTACATACCATATATCGTCCCATAGGGTCCAGATATCCATTCCAAGTACCTTTTTCCCCGTGTACAAATCCTACCTTGCCTGTTTTAAGGTCGGTAAATTTTATGCATCTGTCCATGCCTGCATCGGCTGTGGTTACATAGTAGAACAGGTCGCCACATAGACCTATGATGCGTTCTACCTGAACTACACCGTCTGTGGCACGTCCCAATAGTTGTCCATCGGTAGAGTAGCGGTAGTAGTGTACGTTGCCGTCGCGTTCGCTACGCCAGAAGAATTCACCTGGACGAGAAGGGAAGAATACTGCCGCTTCCTCTGGTTCTACCCAACGATTATTATCTTCCTTAAATAGAGTTTTTACATATGCACCAGTATTAGCATCAAATTTGTTGAAACTCATGTGTTTCTGGTCGCGAGTAAGTTCGGCTATGTAAATGTATTTTTCATTAGGGTCCCAAGTAATGGCTGTAAGATAGTCTTCTTTACCGCCTTGTTTTTTAACTTCTATGGTCTTGCCAGTAGTTGTGTCATAGATGTGTAGTGTTACATTTTCTGATGTCTCGCCGGCCATAGGGTATGCTATGTCTTCTACCGTAGCTATGCGTGTAGTGGTATTCACTATCGGGTAGCGAGCTACGCGGCTTTCGTCCTTGCGGTAATAGGCTACTTTACTACCCGAATGTGATAGGAAGATACCTCCCGCTATGCCAAATTCGTTGCGGTGAACGCTTTGCCCGTTGATGATGCCGCCTTTTATGTCGCCGTCTGTAGTGATACGTGTAGTCTTGTCACCTTTTTTGTAGTATACATCGCCACCCGCACTATATGCTATCGCATCACGAGTATCGCTTATAGTCATATAGTCTGCACGTACGTCCCAGTCTATGAGTTTTTTGCCGCTCTTGCTAGATATGTTGTAAAGATAGATGGCGCGTCCTGTGTTAATGTAAAAAGCATCGCTCGTCGCCCAAGAGAACGATTGAGGAACACGACCTACGTTTATACCAAAGGCTTTTTCCAGGTCCTGTGGGTTTATAACCGTTTTGCTGCCCGATGTGGTCTCTATGACTATCTTTTGTGTAGCGGTGTCATAGTACGCCCAACGTCCGCCTGCAGGGGACCACTGTATGGAGTTCTGGCTGTCTGGACGGAATTTACCTGCCTGCAATAATGCTTCTTCCAGTGTTATACGTGTTTTCTGTGCGTAGGAGCAGTTAAATGCTACACACAGAATGATGATAATTGCTAAAAATCTTTTCATCGTTTTATGTGGTATTATTTATTACAATTCGTTCTCGTTTTCATCTGTTTTCTGTCCCATAAGCATAAGGTAAGACTTGATGATAGGGTCTATCTTGCCTGCCAATACGCCTTCGGTGTCTGATGTTTCATAACCGCTGCGAAGGTCCTTGACCAGTTTATATGGGTGGAGGATATAGTTACGTATCTGGCTTCCCCATTCTATTTTCATTTTACCGGCTTCTATCTCGCTGCGTTTGGCTTGGCGTTTTTCCAGTTCTATCTTGTAAAGCTGGCTACGGAGCAATTGCATAGCTTTGGCTTTGTTTTCCAACTGTGAACGTGTCTCGGTATTTTCTATCACTATGCCCGAAGGAGCGTGGTGCAGACGTACACCCGTTTCAACCTTGTTTACGTTCTGTCCTCCTGCCCCCGAAGAGCGGAATGTGTCCCAGGTGATATCGGCAGGGTTGATGTTTATCTCTATCGTGTCATCTACCAGTGGGAATACATATACCGAAGCAAACGAAGTATGGCGGCGTGCAGCTGCATCAAATGGTGATATACGTACCAGACGATGGACTCCATTCTCGCCTTTGAGGTAACCGAAGGCATACTGTGCATCTATCTCCAGTGTAACGGTCTTAACACCAGCTACATCACCCTCCTGGTAGTTGAGTTCTCTTACCTTGGCCCCAAAGCTATCTACCCACATCAAGTACATACGCATAAGCATCGAAGCCCAGTCATTGCTCTCTGTGCCTCCAGCACCCGATGTTATCTGTAGCACGGCACTCATAGCGTCTTCCTCACCCGATAGCATATTGCGGAACTCTAGGTCTTCCAGTAGCGTGATAGTGCTGTTGTATTGACCTTCTAACTCTTCTTCGCTGGCATCACCACTGCGGAAGAAATCATACATCACTTCTAGGTCTTCGGCGGCAGTTTTTACAGCATTGTAGTCATCTACCCAGCGTTTTTTGGAATTGAGCGAACGCATATGAGATTCGGCCTTTTTGGCATCGTTCCAAAACTGTGGGTCGTGTGTCTTTTCTTCCTCGCTTATTATCTGGATTTTCTTTTTCTCTATTTCCAGATATTCGTTAAGCAGTGCAGCACGATGGGATATATCTTTTATTTGTTCTATTGTTACCATTGTCGTGTTTTGTAAGTGTTGGGATATAAATAATTACACCTCTGCCATTAGAGCAATCTACGGCAGAGGTGTATGTCTTTTAATGTCGTTCACAGAAAACTTTCTATGGCCAGGTCGTATCCTTTCAGTCCAAAACCACATATGCAACCACGGCAGGCAGGTGCTATCATAGAGTGACGGCGGAATTCTTCACGAGCATAAACATTGGATATATGAAGCTCTACAACAGGTGTAGTGATGCTCTTTATAGCATCGTGGATAGCTAGAGATGTATGTGTATAGGCTCCGGCATTGAGTATGATACCGTCATATGTGAATCCAACGCTGTGTAGGCGGTCTATGATATGACCCTCGTGGTTGCTCTGGAGGTGTTCCAGTTGTACCTGTGGGTAGCGGAGTTCCAATTCTAAAAAGTATTCGATAAAACTCTTGTTGCCATATATTTCTGGTTCACGGCGTCCTAGTAGGTTGAGATTGGGGCCGTTGATGATGAGTATCTTCTTCATATTGAAATGTCATTAAATAGTGCCGTAAAAGTACGACAATAGTATCAAATATCTTATATGTGGGCTTATTTTTATTTATAAAATTGTAACTTTACATCATTAAATAGATAAGCCATATGTGGGATAACTATATAAAGGATTTTTCTTATTACATACACGTAGAGAAGGCATTGAGTCGTAACACAGCCATAGCCTATGTTATGGACGTGGAAAAACTATCGCGGTATGTAGAGGAAAAAGAGTGGAACAAACGCCCTTGGGAGCTTAGCTATGATGATTTGGCGCGTTTTGTGGGGGAGTGTGGGAAGAGTAATGCTCTCTCTCCACGTTCGCTATCGCGTATGGTGAGTGCTATCAAGGCTTTTTATCGTTATCTCAATGTAGAAGATTATACAGACCTTAATCCATCGGCACTGCTGGAAGCACCGCGTCTTCCTCGTCATCTGCCCGAAGTCCTATCGGTAGATGAAGTAGATGCCCTTATAGAGGCCATAGAATTAGGTACAGACGAAGGTGAACGCAACAGAGTGATGCTGGAGGTGTTATATGGTTGTGGTTTGCGGGTAAGTGAGCTTACGGGATTGCATATATATGACCTTTTCCTGGCAGAAGGATATATACGGGTGAGAGGAAAGGGAGATAAAGAGCGTTTTGTGCCTATAAATAATCGTGCGGCAAGCCTTGTAGAAATGTATATAAAAGAGGTAAGACCTCACGTTGCTGTTAAAAAGCCCTATGCCGATGTGGTTTTTCTTTCTCGTCGAGGCACTTCGCTCACCAGGGCAATGGTATTTACCATCATACGCCGTGCTGCCGATGCTGCTGGGATAAAAAAAGTTATAAGTCCTCATACATTGAGACATAGTTTTGCAACACATCTGCTGCAAGGTGGAGCAGATATTTCAGATATACAGCTGATGTTGGGGCATAGCTCTATCTCTACCACCGAGATTTATACACATATAGATATATCACGACTGGTAGAAGTGATGGAACGTTATCACCCGTTAAATAAATAGTAATGGAAATAACGAAAAAGAGCGGCACCCGCAGGGTGCCGCTCTTTTTCGTCATCATTCTGCTATATCCAGCCCATACCGTTTATAAACAATATGGCTATGCCTAGTGGGACTATGTATTTGAGAATAAATGCAAATACTTTGAAGAATGAATTTTTAAGTTCTCCAGATGACATCATTTCATCACGAAGGTCTTTTCTGTCCATATACCAACCTACAAATATGCTTATAAGCATACCACCTATCGGC
>JAFYKQ010000029.1 GCA_017537565.1 Flavobacteriales bacterium | reverse complement strand
GTTCTGCAACGATATAACACGGCGTTCTCCTCTACGGCATATAGAACGACACACGTGTGCCACGCTATTGGCAGTAAGTCCTCCCGGCAGTACAAAAAGTCGTAATACAGGCAGGTCTTCCTGCATTCTATCTATCGCCTCTTCTATCATCGTCACGTCATCTTCCTTTATAACAGGAATATGATATTTTTCTATGTCCTCTGGCAATGAAGCCAACTGACTTCCTGCATTAAACAACGTGCACTGTATGCGGTCTATTTCCTCGCGTAAAACAACGTCATCTATGCTGTCATACAACAGTCCCATAAATGAATTGAGTTCATCTATCGTGCCGTATGACTCCAGACGAATGTCGTCTTTCCCTATACGCGAGCCTCCCACTAGTGATGTAATGCCTTTATCTCCTGTCTTGGTGTATATCTTCATCTTTTACTCTTATGTGATAATTAGTTGGCTACGTCGCTTATGAATTTTATACGCATCAATCGTAGCTCTTCTTCCTCATAATCTCCGCCAAATTCTTCCATAGCATCGCGTATGGCGTCTTTTTCGGCATTCATAAAGTAATCCTTGATTTCGTCCTGTTGGTCTTCGTCTAGGATTTCATTTATGTAGTAATCTATGTTAATCTTGGTTCCAGAATACACGATAGATTCTATTTCAGAAATCAGTTCGTCCATTTCGAGCCCTTTGGCACGTGCTATTTCTTCCAGTGGAATCTTGCGGTCTGTATTCTGTATGATGTGTACTTTAAGACCAGATTTGTTGGCTATGGAGCGTACCACCAGGTCATCGGGGCGTATGATATCGTTTTCTTCCACATATGTGGCGATGAACTTGATAAATGGCATTCCGTATTTTTTGGCCTTGCCTTCACCTACACCAAATATCGTCTTCATCTCTTCCAGTGTGATAGGATAACGCAATGCCATATCTTCCAGTGAAGCGTCTTGGAATATAGCGTATGGAGGTATTCCTACACGACGAGCCTCCTTTTTACGCAACGCACGCAAGTGTTCCAGCAGAGTCTCATCGGCCACACCGCTCTGTCGTGAACGAGAGTTGAGTTCGTCCTCCATCGTTTCATAATCGTGGTCTTCGCTCATCATAAACGACGATCCTTTTTCCAGGAACTCATAACCCTTGTCTGTTATCTTGATGACACCATACTGTTCTATCTCCTTGCGAAGGTATCCTTGTACCAGTGCCTGACGTATAAGGGCTACCCAGTATTTGTCATCGTGTTCACTTCCCGAACCAAAGAAATCCTTGCTGTCCACTCTCAATCCCTTCACTGCCGATGACACACGACCTACCAGGATATTGGTTATTTCCTTGATGCGGAACGTCTGTGATGTCTTGTCTATGACGTTTATAAGGGCTTTGAGCTCTTTGCCAGCCTCGTGTTTTTCCTTTGGGTGACGGCTGTTATCGTCCATGCCTGCCCCATCACCATTTATCTCGTCAAATTCCTCGCCAAAATAATGCAGCAGGTATTTGCGGCGAGACATCGAGGTCTCGGCATAGGAAACGACGTCTTGTAACAGCGCTGCACCTATCTCCTGTTCTGAAATAGGTTTCCCTACCAAGAATTTTTCCAGTTTTTCTATGTCTTTATAGCAGTAGAATGCCAGACAATGGCCTTCGCCGCCGTCACGACCTGCACGTCCTGTCTCCTGATAGTAGCTTTCCAGGCTCTTTGGTATGTCGTGGTGTATCACAAATCTTACATCTGGTTTATCTATTCCCATACCGAATGCTATAGTTGCAACTATCACATCTACCTCTTCCATTATGAAAGCGTCTTGGTTATATGTGCGGGTCTTGGCGTCCAGACCTGCGTGGTATGGAAGTGAAGATATACCGTTGAGGTTGAGCATTTCAGACAGTTCCTCGACTTTTTTGCGGGATAGGCAGTAGATGATACCGCTCTGTCGTGGGCGTGATTTTATGAATTTGATTATTTCTTTTTCTACATCTACCTTTGGGCGTACCTCATAGTATAGATTTGGACGGTTAAATGATGACTTGAACACGTTGGCATCTGTCATACCAAGGTTTTTCTGTATGTCTTCCTGGACTTTTGGGGTAGCGGTGGCCGTAAGGGCTATGATGGGAATGTCTGCTATACGGTCTATGATACTGCGTATATTGCGGTATTCTGGACGGAAGTCGTGTCCCCATTCAGATATACAGTGAGCCTCGTCTATGGCGCAGAATGAAATAGGCACCGAATGCAGGAATTCTATGTATTCTTCTTTGGTTAAGGATTCTGGTGCTACATATAACATCTTGGTAAGTCCAGCTGAAATGTCTTCCTTTACCTGTTCTATTTCTGCTTTTGTAAGGGAAGAATTGAGCACGTGGGCGACTCCTTCTACGGTAGATATACCACGTATGGCATCTACCTGATTTTTCATAAGGGCTATAAGTGGCGATATGATTATTGCCGTGCCTTCTGAAAGTAAGGCAGGGAGTTGGTAGGTAAGTGATTTACCACCACCTGTGGGCATAATGACAAATGTGTTGTGGCCATTCATAAGAGACTCTATCACCTGCTTTTGGGTGCCCTTAAAAGAGTCAAAGCCAAATAATTTTTTAAGTTGAGCTTCTAGACAAATAGAATGATTTTTCATAAGATTTTATTTTATATAAGGAGTTAGTTTTATATTCGATTAAAATGCCTAATTTTGTCGAGAATAAAGGTATGGATATATATCTTAAAAAACAAATTAAAATGAAAAATAAAAGCATAAATTTTGCAAATTTTGTCCAAGTAGCTCACGATGTGATGATTAAGGAGGCTAGACAGGTTGAAAATATGGCTTCTTTGCTGGACGAAAACTTTCAAAAAGCAGTAGAATACATACTCAAAAGCAAGGGAAGAGTGGTCATAACAGGTATAGGAAAAAGCGCATTGGTGGCTCAAAAGATAGTTGCAACGCTCAATTCCACAGGAACACCATCTGTTTTTATGCATACGGCCGATGCTATGCACGGTGACCTGGGTATGATATGTCCCGATGATGTAATCATAATGATTTCCAAAAGCGGTAACACTCCCGAAATCAAATCCCTGGTGCCTATATTGCGTGCTATGCCAAATCCAGTGATAGCTATGACGGGAAATAAAGACTCTTATATGGCACGTGGTGCAGACTGTGTGCTTAACGTATATGTGGACCGTGAGGTGTGTCCAAATAACCTGGCTCCTACATCATCTACCACTACACAGATGGTAATGGGTGACGCACTGGCGGTGGCACTGGAACTGGCCAGAGATTTCGGCACCGAGGACTTTGCTCGTTATCACCCAGGAGGAGCTCTGGGTAAACGTCTTTATATGAGGGTGAGTGATGTGATAGCACAGAACGAACGCCCACAGGTGGTAGCCGATGCTCCGCTTAAAGCAGTCATAAGCCAGATATCTTCCAAACGTCTGGGAGTGACAGCCGTTGTAGATGAGAATGGCGATGTGTGTGGTGTGATAACCGATGGAGATATACGTCGTACACTGGAAAAAATAGGCGAAGAAGATATATTTGCACTTAAAGCGAGTGATATAATGACTCGTTCGCCCAAGACAGTTAAAGCGTCGGTTTTGGCGTTTGATGCGGTGGAAATCCTTCAAAAGTACGATATAAATAATCTGCTGGTAACAGGCGATGATGGTCGATATGTAGGTGTGATACACGTACACGACCTTATAAAAGAAGGAATAGTATAAAACGTCAAATGGGAGATAAGGATAACAACACTTCGTTTTTTGGGCATCTACTCATATTGCGTACACATCTGTTGCGAATGTTGCTCTATGTGGCAATAGGAGCGATAGTAGCATTTGTATGTGACGAAGTGGTGTATGACTATATCATATTTGCTCCCCGTAGCGAGGATTTTATAACGTATCGTTTTTTCTGCTATCTTTCATCACTCGTAAATCAGATGGGGATAGAGGTAGATATATGTTGGGAACCGGCACAGTTTGTACTACAAAACCGCGAGATAACAGGGCAGTTTAACTCTCACGTATGGGTGTCGATAGTGGCAGGAATAATAGTTGCTACACCGCTCATAGTGTGGGAGGTGTGGCGTTTCATATCACCTGCCTTGACCGAAGGCGAACGTCGTTCGTCGCGTGGTGTGGTGGCATATGTATCGGGACTGTTCTTTATGGGGGTGGCGTTTGGGTACTTTATAGTGGTGCCACTGTCGCTTAATTTTTTTGCGGGATATCACGTGGGTGGACAGATGGCGGTAGATAACCTCATAGAATTGTCGTCATATATATCCAGCGTAGTAAATATATCGCTTTCTACGGGTATGATGTTCCAAATGCCCATAGCGGTATATGTGCTATCACGTATGGGGCTGGTAACGTCATCATTCCTTAAAAAATATCGCCGACACGCGATAGTTGTCATACTGGTAATATCGGCCATACTCACTCCTCCCGATGTGGCATCACAGGTGATACTTGCCATACCTACCTATGCTCTATATCAGGTGAGTATAGCCATAGCACAGCGAGAAGAACGTCGCCGGGAGGAAGAAGAAAAAAACACAACACTGTAAAATATTAAAAAATACATATGAAGCTCATAGCCAAAAATCTTAAAAAGACTTACCGCAATCGTACGGTGGTAAATGACGTGTCTCTGGAAGTGAACCAAGGTGAAATCATAGGACTTCTGGGACCTAATGGTGCTGGTAAGACCACTTCGTTTTATATGATAGTTGGTCTGGTGCAGGCCAATGGCGGCGAAGTCTTTCTGGACGATATGAATATCACACAGTTCCCTATGTTCCGCCGTGCACAGGAAGGCGTGGCATATCTGGCACAGGAGAATAGCGTGTTCCGTAAACTGACGGTAGAGGAAAACATACTATCGGTGTTGCAGATGGGGAAAAAATCCCCCGAAGAACAACGTCGTAAGATGAATTCGCTTATAGAGGAATTTGGCCTGGAAAAGGTGCGTAAGAGTAATGGAGACTTGCTTTCGGGAGGTGAGCGTCGTCGCTGTGAGATAGCGCGTTGTATAGCCAATGACCCAAAATTTGTGCTGCTGGACGAGCCGTTTGCCGGTGTAGACCCCATAGCAGTGGAAGACATACAGACTATAGTGTCCCATCTTAAAGACCGTAACATAGGCATACTCATCACAGACCACAACGTACAGGAAACGCTGGCCATTACAGACCGTACATATCTTATGTATCAAGGAAATATTCTTAAAAGCGGTCTTCCAGAAGATTTGGCAGCCGATGAGATGGTGCGTCGTGTGTATCTGGGACAGAACTTTGAGTTGCGACGCAAGGTGCTGGGTACACTTAAAAAATAAAAATAGATTTTACACTGTATTTTTAACTATATGATATAAATATATGAGTATGAGAAACATCGTGTTATCAATACTTGTGGCTATGATGCCTGTGTGTGCGTCATATGCCCAGGCCGAAGGCCCTCGCGAACGTGTAATAAGAGAGATACGCTCTTGGGTGAAGGATATGGAAAAGGATAGTGTGATGTCTCGTGCGGCATGGTCGCTTACGGTGCGTGATGTGAAGGACGGTAGTGTGGTGGTGGAAAAAGACCCCGAGATGTTGCTTGCTGCTGCCTCTATCACCAAACTTCTTACAACGGGAGCTGCATTGGAATATGTAGGAGCAGATTTTTGTTATGAGACTCGTCTGGAATATGTGGGCGAGGTAAAAGATTCTACGCTCTATGGTACGCTGTATATAGTGGGTGGAGGTGACCCTACGCTGGGCTCTACGTATGATGAGTTTAAGGAGACAGCATCGTCAAGTGTGGTTTTTGAGCAATGGAAAAAGGCTCTTGCTGCATCTGGTATAGCGCGTGTGGAAGGTCGTGTGGTAGCAGATGACCGTTATTTTGCATTTGAGCCAGCTATATCATCTTGGTCTTGGGACGATGTGAGCCAGACCTTTGGTACAGGAGTGAGAGGTCTTTCATACCACGATAATCTGGTGAAGATATTCATAAAACCTGGTGCCGAGGTAGGTGTGGCACCTGTGGTGGACTCTACATATCCATCTATACATAACCTGGAAGTGAAAAACGATGCTGTAACGGTAGATAAGGGATATAACACTATGTGGATAGAAAACTCACCGTTGCATATGGGACATTATTTCTTGCACGGTAATATGCCTATAAAGTATGACAGTCGTCGTATAACGGTGCCAAACAGAGCTGCTGGACTTTCACTGGCGGTAGAGTTTATGGAGTATATGGCGGGTGTGTCATCTCCCGATGGCATAGAGTATGAACTATGGGATAGTTCTACACAGGTGGTGGATACGCTGGAGCATACACATATACATACGTATCGTTCGCCTGCATTGTCTGAAATAGCTGCCGTTACCAATAAATATAGCGACAATATGTTTGCCGAGACAATACTTCGTACGATAGGAAAGGTATCGGGACGAGGTGATTCTACGGGTAGTGCCTTGAAAAAGGAGAGAGAGATACTGGATAGTATAGCTCCAGGAGTAGAACTTATTAACCAATTGGACGGTAGTGGACTGTCGCGTAATGCTTCGTTGTGTACAGAATACTATACGCGTTATCTGTATGGTATGAGTAAGACGGGGGCGTTTGATGCTTTTTATAATTCGTTGGCGGTGCCAGGTGAGGCTGGTACATACCGCTCTTCGCTCAAAGACGTGCCTACACGCTCTCGTCTGCATCTTAAGAGTGGTTCTCTATCCATAGCTCGTGCTACGGCAGGGTATGCAGGTGAAGGTGATGATATGCTGTGTTTTTCGCTTATAGTGAACAGATACAGCAATGGCAGTGTGGTTAAAAAGAGAATGGAGCAGCTGCTGGAGATATTGAGTCGCTATGCAAATTAGTGGACTAATATGGTAGAAATACACATCAAAATGAGTAAATTTGCACTTTAAATAAATACACACATTAGAACTATGTTATCATTTTTTAAAGATTCGGAAGATAAGATATATGTAGTAGGCTATCACGACCTACTTCCAAGCGAATATGTAGAACGTCTTAAATGGCTCTTTGGCGATGCAGATATGTTGCTGGAGCCTACATATGAAGGTCGTTACATAGGACCTCGCAAGGAGATGATTACACCGTGGAGTACCAATGCCGTTGAGATATGCCAAAATATGGGTGTTACAGGAATATCCCGTATAGAGGTATTTGTAAAGGAGGAAAACGTTGCGGTGTTTGACCCTATGTTGTACCAGAAGTATGACGGTCTGGACCAATTCCTATTTACTACATCACGCACACATGATGATGTGGTTTATATAGATGACATACGTTCATATAATGAAAAAGAAGGTTTGGCACTTTCAGAAGAAGAGATAGGGTATCTGGAAGGTCTGGGTAAAAAATTGGGACGTAGTCTTACAGACAGCGAGGTCTTTGGTTTCTCACAGGTCAATTCAGAACACTGCCGCCACAAGATATTTGGAGGTGTGTTTGTGATAGACGGTGTCAAGAAAGACGAGTCCCTATTCCAGATGATTAAAAATACGTCTGCTGCACAGCACGAATTACTGGTTTCGGCATATAAGGATAACGTAGCGTTCCTGGACGGCCCAGTGATAGAACAGTTTGCTCCACAGCGTGGAGATAAACCATCTACTTTTGCTACACAGGAGGTAGAGTCTGTGATATCGATGAAAGCCGAAACACATAACTTCCCGACTACGGTAGAGCCTTTCAATGGTGCTGCTACGGGTTCGGGAGGTGAGATACGTGACCGTTTGGCTGGTGGTAAAGGTTCGCTTCCTATGGCGGGAACGGCTGTGTATATGACTTCATATGCTCGCAGTGAGAAAAACCGCGTATGGGAACAGGATATAAAGGAACGTCCTTGGTTGTACCAGACACCACTAGATATACTTATCAAGGCATCAAACGGTGCATCAGACTTTGGCAACAAGTTTGGTCAGCCGCTTATATGTGGTAGTGTGCTTACATTTGAACACGAGGAAGACGGCCGTACGTTGGGTTATGACAAGGTGATAATGTTGGCTGGTGGTGTGGGCTATGCCAAAAAGAAAGACGCTCTTAAAGAAGAACCAAAGGCAGGAGATAAGATAGTAGTACTGGGTGGTGATAACTACCGCATAGGTATGGGCGGTGGAGCTGTATCATCGGTAGATACAGGACAGTATGCATCGGCGGTGGAACTTAATGCCGTACAACGTTCCAACCCAGAGATGCAGAAACGTGCAGCCAATGCTATACGTTCTCTATGTGAATCTAGCGACAACCCTATCATTTCTATACACGACCACGGTGCAGGTGGTCACCTTAATTGTCTGTCTGAGCTGGTAGAATCTACTGGTGGTACTATCCAGCTAGATGCACTGCCTGTGGGAGACCCTACACTTTCTGCCAAAGAAATAGTGGGTAATGAATCACAGGAACGTATGGGTCTGGTGCTTAAAGAAAAAGACCTGCCACTATTGGAAGAGATAGCCAGTCGTGAGCGTTGCCCTATGTATGTGGTGGGTGAGGCTACGGGGGATATGCAGTTCCGTTTCCATAGCGAGAAAACGGGCGAAAATCCTATAGACCTTCAGCTTTCAGATATGTTTGGTTCTGCTCCTAAGACTATAATGGAGGACAGTACAGTAAAACATAACTATGCCGATGCACAATATACAGATGAGGATATAGAAAAATACATCACGGCGGTCCTTCAAATGGAGGCAGTGGGCTGTAAAGACTACCTTACCAACAAGGTTGACCGTTGTGTGACAGGTCGTGTGGCACGTCAGCAGAACGTAGGACCACTACATCTACCACTTTCAGACGTAGGTGTGATGGCTCTGGATTATCGTGGTGTGGCTGGTGTGGCTACTACTATAGGCCACGCACCGGTAGAGGCTCTTATAGATGCACCAGCAGGTAGCCGACTTTCTATATCTGAAGCTCTTACAAATATAGTCTTTGCACCGCTTACACACGGTCTGAAAGGTGTATCTCTATCGGCCAACTGGATGTGGCCTTGCCGTAATGCAGGTGAAGATGCACGTCTATATAGTGCGGTAGAGGCAGTATCTCGTTATGCGATAGAGCTGGGTATAAATGTTCCTACGGGTAAAGACTCACTTTCTATGACACAGAAATATCCAGATGGTACACGTGTGATGGCTCCTGGTACGGTTATCATAAGTGCTTGTGGACAGGTGAGCGATGTTAAAAAGACGGTCGTTCCTTGTTTTGTGAGAGATAAAGAGCAGGATATCATATATGTAGATTTTTCGGGTGTAGAACCACAGTTGGGTGGTAGTGCATTCTTCCAGATGTTGGGTAAAGTAGGAGGCAAGACTCCAGATGTGGCGAGTGCCGAATACTTCAAGGCAGCATTTGCAGCGGTACAGGCCCTTATAAACGAAGGTGTGGTATCGGCTGGTCACGACGTTTCGGCCGGTGGTCTTATAACTACTCTTATGGAGATGTGTTTCCCTGCTGTGAACCTAGGTGCCAAGATAGACATCACTTCTATGGGTTGTGATGATGCTGTGTTGAGACTGTTTGCACAGAACCCAGCGGTAGTTCTTCAAGTGA
Organism: Flavobacteriales bacterium; assembly: GCA_017537565.1. Classification (GTDB taxonomy): domain Bacteria; phylum Bacteroidota; class Bacteroidia; order Flavobacteriales; family UBA1820; genus Merdimorpha. The sequence continues at coordinate 3,214 of JAFYKQ010000029.1, read as the reverse complement.
AAGACACACAGAAAGTGATGGAAGTGATGACAGCAGCTGGTGTGAAGGCTTATGTGATAGGACGTGTACAGCAGGGCCGTGATTTTTCTATCCAGAATGGAGAAAAAGAATACACTTTCTGTCTGCCAGATATGCGTGATGCGTGGTATCGTTCGTCATATCTTCTAGACGTACACCAGAGCGGCGAGAAAAAAGCTGCCGAACGTTACGAAAACTATAAACAACAGCCATTGAGCTATACGTTCCCAGAAGGCTTTACGGGTAAACTTCGCGATTTGGGTCTTGACCCAGATCGCAAGGGAGCATCGGGCATACGTGCGGCGGTGATACGTGAGAAAGGTTCAAACAGTGAACGCGAGATGGCCTATGCTATGTATCTGGCAGGATTTGACGTGGTGGATATACATATGACAGACCTTATAGAAGGCCGTGCAGACCTTTCAGATGTAAACTTTATAGCTGCGGTGGGAGGTTTCTCAAACTCAGACGTACTAGGTTCAGCCAAAGGTTGGGCGGGTTCATTCCGTTATAACGAAAAGGCACGTACGGCACTGGAAAACTTCTTTGCACGTCCCGACACATTGTCATTGGGTATATGTAATGGTTGCCAGCTTTTTGTAGAACTGGGTCTTATAACTCCAGAACACGACGAAAAACCACGTATGCTGCATAACGACTCACATAAATTTGAAAGTTCGTTTGTCAATGTGGACATACCAGAGAACCATTCTGTGATGTTTGGTTCGTTGGCGGGCAGCCGTCTGGGTGTATGGGTGGCACACGGTGAAGGTAAGTTCTCATTGCCAAAGGCCGAGAGCGAATACCATATTACAGCCAAATACTCATACAACGGTTATCCAGCCAACCCTAACGGTTCTTCATATGATGCAGCGTCTATCACATCATCAGATGGTCGTCATCTGGTGATGATGCCTCACCCAGAACGTTCTATATTCCCTTGGAACTGGGCGTACTATGATGAAAACCGTGCGAGTGATGAGGTTTCACCTTGGATATTGGCATTCCGCAATGCTTACAAATGGGTGGAAGAACAGAAAAATAAAAAATAATAAAGATGAAAAGAAGACTTAATGTCCTTATAGTTGGGCTTGTTATAGCATTGGCGACGGCATTTATAGTATATAAATTGGGCGAAGCAAAAGACAGCCCACTGGATATGGTGATAGTAGATGCTACGTTTGACGATGATATAAAAAAAGTAGGGGCTGTTATGACAGATGAAGAGGCACGTCTATTCTCTTCCAAGATGTGGAAGATGGTTCTCAAGGGAGAGCAAGTAGAAGGTCTTACATACCGCCAGCTGCTAGAAATGGCCAAAGAGGACGAACGTGCGATAGATGCTCGTATAAAGGCCGATTATAATGATTTTGTAGAGAGAGATGCGGCGGTGCGTGATTCTCTGCGTAAGGATAGCTTACAGAAGGGGCTTATAAAATAATGAGTATAAAGGACGCTCTTAAAAAGGTTCAGGACAGTCTACTGGAGAATGTTACTCTGGTAGCTGTCTCCAAAACCCACGCGGCAGATGTCGTAATGCAGGCCTATGACGAGGGGGTACGTGTCTTTGGCGAGAATAAAGTCCAGGAGATGTGTGCCAAGGCCGAAGTTATGCCCAGTGATATAGAGTGGCACTTGATAGGTCATCTACAATCCAATAAGATAAAATACATCGCACCCTTTGTATCTATGATACAGAGTGTGGATAGTATGGCTCTGCTGGAAAAGATAAACGCGGCAGCGGTAAAGTGCGGCAGAGTGATAGATTGTCTGCTGGAAGTACACATAGCGAGCGAGGAGAGCAAGTATGGTCTTACGATAGGTGAGGCGAGAGAGATAGCTCTTTCACCGTCTCTTAAAGAGATGAAAGGTGTGAGAGTGAGAGGTCTTATGACGATGGCTACCTTTACAGATGACGTAGAGCAGATATCCCGCGAATTTACAACGGTAAAGAACCTGTATGAAGAGCTTAAAGAGAGCAATGAGGATTTTGATACGCTGTCTATGGGTATGAGTGGTGATTATGAGATAGCTATGCAGTGTGGTAGTACGATGGTGCGTGTGGGTAGCAGTATATTTGGAGCGAGAGATTACAGCGTCAAATGATAGTAGAGTAGGGGAGATAGAAAAATGTATGCAGTAATAGATTTGGAGACTACGGGCGGGCGTTTCAGCGAAGAGGGTATCACAGAGATAGCCATATATCGCTATGATGGAACGCAGGTGGTGGACCAATTGATATCACTGGTAAATCCCTTGCGACCTATAGACCCGTATGTTACCCGTCTTACGGGTATAGATAACAAGATGTTGCGTCGTGCTCCTAGGTTTTATGAGATAGCACGCCGTGTGGTGCAGATAACAGAAGGGTGTGCGATAGTAGCTCATAATGCCGATTTTGATTATAGAATGTTGCGACAGGAATTTGCTCGGTTGGGCTATGTTTTTGACCGTAACACTATATGCACGGTAGAAGAATCCAAACGCCTGATGCCAGACCTTCCAAGTTATTCGTTGGGTAAACTGTGTAAATCGTTAGGTATACCGGTGTCTTCCCGTCATCGTGCATATGGAGATGCGCAGGCTACACTGGAACTTCTTAAACTACTTATAGAAAAAGACTCGTCACACAAGATAGTGAGTGTGGCATCATCTCCTGTTCCTCATCTTTCTCGTGAGGAGATGCGTCAGCGTCTTATACTGGATACGTTACCTACCTTTGGTGGGATATTCCATATACTGGACAAGGATAAAAACATACTTTTCATAGGTCGTACGGGTAATATATATAAGGAGATAAATGCTATAATATGCAGCGAAGACGAAGTCTCTCTTATAATACGTGAAGAGATGGCTTCGGTGAGATGGGAAGAAACACCGTCGGATGCGATATCATATCTCAAATATCTGGAACAGATAAAAGTCCATAACCCGATACTCAATCCCGAGGAAAAAACACGCCGTATGTCCAAATCATTGAAGCATTTTTTCCATAGAGATAAAACGCTACTGGTGGTTGATAGAGGGCGTAATGTGTCTGAAAGGTCGGTGATAGTGGTGGAAAAAGGTCAGTTGAAGGGTTATACTTATTGTGAACTCAACTACCAGATAAACAATATAGATGTGCTTAAAACACGACTTACACCGCTGGAAAGCACACCAGATAATCTATATGCCATAAGAGCATACATACGTC
>JAFYKQ010000028.1 GCA_017537565.1 Flavobacteriales bacterium | reverse complement strand
GGCAGGTGATAAATCCTGTGGAATGGGACGCCGACGCCCAGTGGAACGATGATGAAAAAGTAGTCGTTCTACGTGCCAAGGCCTATGTGGAAGAACCATATCATATATATGGCCTGTCTATCCCAGATGGAGGCCCTATGCCTACACAGTTCTCTTGGGTGAAGGGTGATTATACGCTAGTGGGAAGTGTTACAGAACCTACTCCCGATGTGATATATGATGCCAATTTCAAGATGGATATAGGTATGCACGGCGGTACGGTACTTTTTACACAGAAGGTAAAACTTACAGGTGATGTAAAAGAGATAAAGGCCGATGTTACATATATGGCGTGTGATGATATGCAGTGTCTAGCACCCGAAACACTGGAACTGGTATTCAAGATGCCTGTTATACCAGCGGCCAAAAAAGAAGTGAAATCTCCTGTCGCTGTTAAAAAAGAAGAAAAGAAAAAAGCCGATGATATAGCCGTAGCAGCTGTAGAAAGCCCTGTTATAGCCAAGGCTGAAGAAAATATAGAAGATGTGGTAGATGTGGTAGAAGAAACACCTGCCGCTACCCAAGAAGTGCTATTGGAGGAAACTACATCTACTACACAGGACGTAGGTCTATGGAAGACCTTCCTTTTTGCATTTGTAGCGGGACTACTGGCACTGCTTACACCCTGTGTGTTCCCTATGATACCTATGACGGTGTCTTTCTTTATGAAACGATATAAAGACCGCTCCAAAGGCATACGAGATGCGGTGCTATATGGTATATCTATCATAGTTATTTATCTGCTACTAGGGGTGGGAGTGTCTGCTATATTTGGTGCATCGGTACTTAACGAGATGTCCACAGACCCTTGGTTTAATCTGTTCTTCTTTGTACTGTTGCTGGTATTTGCGGCATCGTTCTTGGGAGCATTTGAACTTACACTGCCATCATCGTGGGTAAACAAGATGGACCGCAATTCAGACCGCGGAGGCCTAGTAGGTATATTCTTTATGGCATTTACTCTGGCATTGGTTTCGTTCTCTTGTACAGGACCATTTGTGGGAACGGTACTGGTAGAGGCTGCCACTACGGGAGATTTCTGGGGACCGATAGTTGGTATGATAGGATTTTCTAGTGCATTGGCACTACCATTTACTCTGTTTGCTATTTTCCCAGGTTGGCTATCTGGTCTTCCAAAGAGCGGAGGCTGGCTCAACAGTGTAAAAGTAGTTCTAGGTTTTATAGAACTGGCGTTTGCACTTAAATTCCTATCCAATACCGATATGGTATGGGATATGCGTATCCTCACCCGCGAAGTCTTTATAGCTCTATGGGTTGTTATATTCCTGTTGTTGGGTGTTTACCTGCTAGGTAAGATACGCTTGCCACACGATAGTCCTGTGGAATCGATAGGTGTGGGAAGATTGTTCCTATCTATCATATCACTATCTTTTGCGGTGTATATGTTGCCTGGTATATGGGGTGCACCGGTTAAGATAATATCTGCATTTGCTCCACCGCTGGAATATTCAGAAACAGGAGGTAAGAGTCTTACCGCTGGTGATGTGGCAGCCATAGCTCCCGCCATAGACGGTATGCACGAAGGCCCACAAGGGATACCCGTGTTTACAGACTTGGAAAAAGCACGTCGTTATGCACAGAATGTAGGCAAACCTCTTCTTCTAGACTTTACAGGCAAGGCGTGTGTAAACTGCCGCAAGATGGAAGCCGACGTGTGGAGTGATGCTCGCGTGAAAGAGATATTGACACGAGATTTTGTAGTTGCAGAACTTTTTGTAGACTTCCGTGAGAGCCTACCCGAAGAAGAACAGTATGTGTCATCTACCGGTAAAAAAATCAAGACCGTAGGTCAAAAATGGTCTGACTACCAGATACAGCGTTTTAACATCAACGCCCAGCCATATTATGTCATACTAGATGATAATGACAGTGTTATAGCTCCTACTCGTAGTCTGGATACAGATGTAGAGGCATATATAAAATGGCTCACCGAAGCCCGTGAAGCATATCACAAATAAAATCATATCCTCTATAATATGAAAAAACCGTCCAGAGAGATAGACCATTATAGTCTGGAAGACTTTCTCCCCACTTCCCGCCGAGAGATGAAGGCTCGTGGGTGGGATGAACTGGACGTTATCATAGTAACGGGAGATGCCTATGTGGACCACCCTTCGTTTGGGGCGGCAGTCATAGCCCGTGTGGTAGAGAGTATGGGACTACGTGTGGGGGTGTTGCCACAGCCCGACTGGAGAGGTGATGCACACGATTTCACACGTTTGGGACGTCCTCGACTGTTTTTTGGAGTATCGGGAGGTAATATGGACCCTATGGTCAATCACTATACGGCGTCGCGTCGTCGCCGCAGCGACGACGCTTTCACGCCCGATGGCGCTCCCAATGCTCGTCCAGACCACGCCAGCGAAGT
>JAFYKQ010000027.1 GCA_017537565.1 Flavobacteriales bacterium | reverse complement strand
AGGGACTACACGTCCCCAGCCATCTTTTACCACACCGCGGATCGTGTCTTTCCCCACAGACATATCTGCTTTTTCCACGCTTTTATTTTCCTCGTGGTGGGCTTTAGTTTCTATTACTACAGCTCCATTTACTCCTTGATATCCATAGGCAGAACCATCTCTTAATATCGATATACTATAAATAGATTTAATAGGAGGTAATACACCTGTTACGGTGCCATCTACTACATAACAACTCACCGCACTTTTGTTTCCATATATTTGTATGCTACCATTAGCGTTCATCTTTACATTTGCAAAACGAGTGGCAAAAACTTTTGTTATATCATTATCTGCCTCGCCAAGATAATATGTATCACCTATTAAATAACCAGTAATAGCAGTGTCATTGCTATCGTCCAGTTCAAATGCTATTGGGTGACTGGCTATCGCGGCACTTAATTCTTTTTCCATCACCGTGTATTTGTTTATGATAAGGCGTAGCTCGGTATCCTTGGGTGTGGCGGTGAGGGTATAAACACCTCCATCACGTGTGATAGCGGTGGCTTTGCTTTTGTTTGTACGCACGGTGGCACCTACCACAGGCTCACCTTTTGCGTCTATGACCACACCTTTTACCTCATAGTTTTGTGCTGATGCTCCTATGGATAGCCCCGCTATCGCCAGTAGGAAAAATAATTTAAGTGTTTTCATAATGTGTGAGTTTTTTTTACAATAGATTATATCTATTTTGTTTGATTAAATACAAGTGTTTGTAACACCACTCCTAAATTAAGAAAAAATCTCATTACAACAATCATCTTATTACGATTTTTTACAAGAACATTAAAAGTAAAGACATATAATATAAGAGGTGGAAAAAATTACGTACCTTTGTGCCGATTTTTAATATAAACACATCTTTATGAAACAACTTATAAGCAAAACAATCAAAAACGAAGATTGGTTGATAGTAATCATAGGATTTTTTGTCCTAGCATACGCACTGCTACTGCCAGAATATCTACCCTCTATGCCAAAAAAATTATCATCACTTGAAAACTGGATACAGGGTGCAGAACTATATGTATTTGTAGCTGTTATAATGTATGTAGCCAATCTGGCGTTGGGTCGTAGCTGTAAAGGTCTATTACTGTCACTGCTGGTCATATTTGCTTTGGCTGTATGTGCAAATGCCATAGCTGCCATACCAATAGTAAAAGAATATGGTATAGAGACCGTGTTCTTTTCGGTAGTACTGGGCCTTATCATTCGTAACGCATTCCACGTCCCATCGTGGCTACTACCTGCCGTACAGAGCGAATTTTACATCAAGATAGGTATCATATGCCTGGGTTCCACTATCCTATTTACCGAAGTGATGAAATCTGGCGTATATGGTATGATGCAATCTCTTATAGTGGTTTTTGCTGTATGGAACTTTGCGTTCTGGATATCACGTAAACTGAAAATAGACGGCGAAAGCTCTACTATGCTATCCAGTGCGGTATCTATATGTGGTGTATCGGCAGCGATAGCTACCTGTGGCGTTATCAAGGGCGACAACAAAAAACTATCATACATCATATCTCTGGTACTGGTATGTGCTATACCTATGATGTACATAATGCCTTATCTGGCCGAAGTGATGGGACTGAGCCAAGACGTAGCAGGTGCCTGGTTGGGAGGAACGATAGACACCACTGGTGCAGTAGCAGCATCGGGCACTATGCTGGGCGAGGAAGCTACACAGACAGCCATCATAGTTAAATCTTCACAGAACGTACTGTTGGGCGTAGCAGCATTTGCTATCTCTCTATACTGGACATACCGTGGCCGCGAAGGTCAAGAAAAACCAACAGCAGGTCTTATATGGAGCCGTTTCCCAAAATTTGTGGTAGGATTTATAGTGGCTTCGTTAGTATTCAGTTTCTTGATAGACACAGAAACTGCCAAAAGCGTAGGTAAACTTACAAAAGGAATGACAAATGCATTGTTTGGTATAGCATTTGTATGTATAGGTCTTGAAACCCGTCTTAAAGACATCATATCTAGAGAAAACCGCAAGACTCTATGGGCATTCCTTACAGCACAGGCATTTAACATCATCATCACACTCATAGTGGCATATGTGATGTTTGACCTGCTTAAAGACTAATGACATAGACATATGACATAAAAAAACGGCAGCCAAGGCTGCCGTTTTTTTATTTATTCCTAGTGAGAGAATAGCAATTCGCGGTATTTAACCAGCGGCCACATCTCATCGTCCATCAACATTTCCAGTTTATCACAGTGGTAACGCAATACATCAAAGTATTTTTCCTTGACATTCTGTGCATATTCATAAGCACGTTCTCTTACATCTGGCAAACGATTTATACGACGACGTTCGTCTATTATATCATCTACCAATGTCTTTACCACCACCAGATGTTCTGAAAGTTTCTTGATAAGTTCTACCTGTGAATGAGCATAGGTCATATACTCATCGCCAAATATATCTCGCATACCCTTCACATTTTCCAAAAGACGGTTCTGGTATGATATAACGACAGGTATGATATGATTGCGGGCTATATCACCCATCACACGAGCCTCTATCTGTATCGTTTTGAGGTATTTTTCCATCTCTATCTCATAACGAGCCTCAACCTCGTGGCGGTCCATCACACCCATACGACGGTACAGGTCTTCCACGCGAGGGTCTATGAATGCCTCTAAGGCTTCTGGGGTAGTCTTGCGATTGGACAATCCACGACGTGTGGCCTCCTCTACCCAATCATCAGAATATCCATCTCCCTCAAATAGTATCTTGCTCGATGCCTTGATATAATCTCTCAACACGTTAAATATAGCATCGTCTTTCTTTATACCACGCTCTATCATAGCGTCCACCTGCATCTTGAACTCTGTAAGCTGTGCAGCCATAATGGTATTAAGCACCGTTACAGGACCAGCACAGTTTATAGACGACCCTGGTGCACGGAACTCAAATTTGTTACCCGTAAATGCAAATGGCGATGTGCGGTTGCGGTCTGTATTATCCAGCAGTATTTCGGGTATTTTACCCACCACATTCAGTTTGAGTTCTGTTTTTTCCTCTGGTGAAAGACGACCATCAGACACCTGTTCCAGTTCTGAAAGAACAGCCGTAAGCTGTGTACCTATAAATATGGACATTATAGCTGGCGGAGCTTCGGCAGCACCCAGACGATGGTCATTTGAAGCAGTCGCTATGCAGGCACGCAATAGGTCGGCATTGTCATACACGGCCTTGATAGCACACACAAAAAACGTAAGGAACTGCAAATTACTCTTGGGTGTTTTACCTGGCGAGAATAGATTTACTCCCGTATTGGTAGCCAATGCCCAGTTGTTGTGTTTACCGCTACCGTTTACACCCTTAAATGGCTTTTCGTGGAACAAGACCTTGAAATTGTGACGTGTCGATGTACGTTCCATCAGTTCCATTAGCAACATATTGTGGTCTACGGCTATATTGGCCTCTTCATATATAGGTGCTATCTCAAACTGATTAAGAGCAGCCTCGTTGTGTCGTGTCTTGATAGGTATACCCAGACGCATACAGTCCTGCTCCAGGTCACGCAAAAACTCCAATACACGTTGAGGTATAGCCCCAAAGTAATGGTCTTCCATCTGCTGACCTTTGGCTGGTGGCTGTCCAAAGAGCGTACGTCCCGTAAGGACAAGGTCTGGACGAGCCGCATAGAGTGAACTATCCACCAGGAAATACTCTTGTTCGGCACCTAGTGTAGCTACTACTTTATTTACATTCTTGTCAAAGTATTGACAAACGGCAGTAGCAGCCGTATCTACCGCAGCTATACTACGCAAAAGCGGAGTCTTGTTATCCAGAGCCTCTCCCGTATATGACACAAAAACCGTAGGGATACATAGCGTAGTCCCCACTACAAAGGCTGGTGATGTAGGGTCCCAAGCCGTATAACCTCTCGCCTCAAACGTATTACGCAATCCTCCATTAGGAAAAGACGAAGCATCTGGTTCCTGCTGTATGAGCTGTGCCCCGTCAAAACGCTCCATAGCGTGGCACGAGTCCACCGGTTCAAAAAAAGCATCGTGCTTTTCGGCAGATGTACCTGTGAGCGGTTGGAACCAGTGTGTATAGTGTGTGGCTCCGCGTTCCATAGCCCACTGTTTCATACCGGAGGCTACCTGTTGTGCGTTCTCGCGGTTAATCTTGGAACCTTTTTCTATGGCACTCATAACGGCACGCAATGCGTCCTTGGTAAGATACTGACGCATAGCTTCCTCGTGGAATACGTCCTTGCCATAGATAGATGATAGTTTGCTTGATTCTATATGTGGTTCTACTGGTTTGTGATGCAGGCATTCCTTGATGGCCTCTACTCTGAATACAGACATTTTCTATGTTTTATCTTATTATTTACTCTGTAAATCTTTTTACTCTGCAAATATCTTAATAAAAACACATAAAAAACAAGCATACCCCCTAAAATTTAGGGGGTATCGCTATATTTTTCTACATTTTATCACCTGCAACCCCAAAATATAAGCATCAAGAATGAAAATATCCATCATTTTTACTATTATCACCCGAAAAATATATCACACCTACCACCACATCACACACCAGTGTCACCAGCAGATACACTGCCGAATATATAAACACGGCCACCACTGCATCATAAGCACTTATGGCATTATTTATATTACCTGCTGCATTAACGAGCAATTTAAGGATTTCGACTGCTATGCTTGACACTATACCTATCACTATAAACGCCCCCACATTACGCCAAAAACCATCACTTATCCTTCCCCAAGCGATATTTACAGCCTTGAAATAATCTACATCATCATCGTGCATATAGGCATACAGCGACATATTAAAAAGCATTTGCAGCAGCACAAAATAAACAAAGACCACCGGGATACCCACGATGATTATACACAACGGTATAGCCATAATAATAGACACTATAACTACCGGCACATATAGCACCATAGACCATAGACAGAACGCCACTATACGCCCAAATCTTTCTGACATATATGATATAATCTCATCATATGTAGGAACGCGAGAATATTTATCATTAAGTATCATATACACAGGAGTAAAGAGGATAAACACCACACCTGTAACCAGCAACACCACCCCCAGTATAGAAACTATCACTATCTTAAAGACAGACATTCTAGCAAAAGGGATATCATTCCACACATTTCCCATAGCAGTTATAGAAAATGTAGAAAGACTCTCTATATCGTCTATCATATCATAATAATAGAGCTTGTGAGAATAGATCATATACACCATAACACACGCTGCCAATATATAGATGATATTTACCCGCAACATAGTAGGTACAAAATGCCTCCACACCTGTGATATGTAATCAAATGTATCGGCTATGATAGAATCAAATGTCTGTTGTTTTTTAATGTTTAACATGATGTGATAGTATGTTTTGTTTATTTACTACATTAGACGGGAAAATAGTGGTAAAGGTTACAAAATTTCCCCACTTTTTGACATTTTTTTTAATCCCATAGCCCTACACATAAAAAAAGGAGGCTCGCTAAGCGAGCCTCCTATACTAGAAGAGAATCATCTAGTTTTGAGAGAGGAAATGTCTTTTTGCATACGAGACAGCATTTCACACACTTGTTCCATACCCAGTCCAGCCGTTGCCATCTCTCGTGATATATAACAGGAGAATGTCCATATTTCCAGAACGTCCTCCATAGAAATAACATAAGGTTCATACATAGGCGAAGTAGATACCAGTTGCACCACTCCACGTTCAAAATCCGGATACACACGCTTAAACACTATGCCTTCGTCCAGTGTTACCACTATGGCATACTCTCCGTCTTTTATCCCGTGCCAATCCACCACATATTCCCCCACCACATAACTTCCCGAAGACACAGGAGGCATACTATCTCCCGTTATAGGGAACGCACGATACTTGCGTTGTGAGGACAGAAAAGGCAGGGTTATATGTGGTAACGTAGATATGTATTCGGGGTCGGCATATCCTGCCGCATAACCCGCACGAGCCTTGACGGGAACTATCTCTACATTCTCTACATTATCATCATTTACCGTCGTTACTATCACACGCAGGTTGCGACCGTGTGTATCTCGCCCCACAGATGTAAGATCTTCTATCTCACTATCGCTCTTTACCGATAAATCACAACGCAATAGCGTATCTATATCTATATGAAAAGCATCGGCCATATCACCCAATGCCTCCAATGAAGGTGATGTAAGTCCATTTTCATAATTGCTAAGCGTAGTACGTTTTACACCCAAAATCCCCGACAGAGTCTCTTGGGAGAGGCCTTTTACCTTACGCAACACTTTTATATTTTCTGAAAATATAGACATACAAAACCTTTGCTTTATTTCTCACCTTACAAATCTACAAATTTTTACATCAAACACACCAGTAAAAACAATAATATTTTTTTATAGTTAAAATACCCATATACACTTAAAAAGTAGCAATGCATTTCAATAAATAGTATTATTTTTGCTCGATAATTACATTTTAATTAGAAATAATATAATCTATATTTAATATGCAATCCACAGATGTTAAAAGAGGCCAGTTTACCTCCAAGATAGGCATCATACTCGCTTCGGCAGGTTCGGCAGTAGGACTGGGGAATATATGGAGATTCCCTTATGAAACAGGAGAAAACGGAGGTGCCGCATTCATTCTCATATATATAGCCTGTGTTATACTGATAGGTGCACCTATAATGATATCTGAATTTGTTATAGGACGCCGCGGCAAGGCCAACACTTCGGGTGCTTTCAGAAGTATTGCTCCAGGTACGCCGTGGTATATGGTAGGTATGCTAGGGGTACTTACAGGGATTATAATACTGGGATACTACACCGTAGTGGCTGGCTGGACACTAGAATATGTAATACAGGCAGCAATAGGTGGTTTTGCAGGAAAATCTCCTGTCGAATTCCAGGCTTCATTTGTAGAATTTTCTACACACTCGTGGCGTCCTCTCATATGGCTTGCGATATTTATGTTTTTGACACATTACATAGTGGTGAGCGGCGTTGAAAAAGGAATAGAACGATATTCCAAGATCATGATGCCGGGACTACTGGTTATAATGTTGGTATTGGTAGGCTGTAGCGTTTCTTTACCCGGTGCAAGCAAAGGTCTTGAATTCCTATTGAGTCCAGATTTCAGCAAGGTAGATGGAAAAGTACTGATGAGTGCTATGGGACAGGCTTTCTTCTCGCTAAGTATAGGTATGGGTTGTCTATGCACATATTCATCTTATTTCAAACGAGATGTAAATCTGGCTCGTACGGCATTTTCGGTGGTGAGCCTGGATACGCTGGTAGCTATACTCGCTGGACTTATAATTTTCCCTGCCGCATTCAGTGTCAACATACAGCCCGATATGGGACCTTCGCTCATATTTGTCACATTACCCAATGTATTCCAGCAAGCCTTTGGTTCTATGCCTGTACTCTCTTGGGTATTTTCGGTGATGTTCTACCTATTGCTATCGGTAGCGGCACTCACATCTACCATATCACTACACGAGGTAGTCACGGCATACATTAAAGAAGAATTTAAGATTTCACGCAAGAAAGCAGCCTGGATAGTGACTATCTTCTGCCTGGGGCTGGGTGTTATAGCCAGTCTTTCATTGGGAGCGTGGACGGGAGCATCACTATTTGGAATGTCATTCTTTGATTTTTCT
>JAFYKQ010000026.1 GCA_017537565.1 Flavobacteriales bacterium | reverse complement strand
GGTCTGTGCTGGCCTCTTTTTCCAATGCCAAAAACCCACCAAAACCTGGTACTATAACACACTGGTATAGATACAGAGCATTTTCTATATATTTGTCTATAAGCATAATAGATACTTTTTACTGCATACACCCCACAGCGAGTGGTATGTACACACCTTTGGAAAGGTAAAGGTACTAAAATAGTGTCAAATAGAGCCACTTACAGGCTATTTTTTTATACTTTACTGTTTTATTTGGGAAATGGAGATAAAAAACGGCCGCCCTCGTGGGCGGCCGATTTTTAATATATATAAGATTTATAGATGTACTACATCTACTGCACGGCGTATGCGGGAGATTGTTTCCTCTACACCCAATGCCTCTATTATGTCAAAAATCTCTGGGCCTTTGGCGGCTCCTACCAGTGCTATACGCAACGAATTCATTATAAGTCCCAGCGATAGACCTTCACCCTGTGCATATCCTATCACAGCATCGTGCATCACTTGTTTACCAGCAGAAAATTCACGGGCAATGATATCTGCCATAACCATAAGATGTGCCGATGTGCCTTCTTTCCAACGTTTTTTAAGAGCCTGTGGGTCATATTCGGTAGGTGCATTAAAGAAATAACCGGCGTGCTCCATTATGTCTTCGGGGAAAGAACAACGTTCCTTTACCAATGCACATACATTCTGTGCATACTCATCACACGCTATGCCGTTTGACTGCAACACAGGAGTTACAAATGCAAAGAAATCTTCATCGCTCATCACTTTTACATACTGCTGGTTAAACCAACGTGTCTTCTCTGGGTCAAAACGAGCACCCGATTTACCTACTTTTTCCAGTGTAAAGGCCTTGGCCAATTCTTCCATAGTGTAAATCTCCTGTTCTGTACCGTCATTCCAACCCAAAAGTGCCAACATATTTATAAAAGCACCCTGTATGTATCCTCTCTCACGATAACCAGAATACACCTCTCCCGATGGCGCGTGCCATTCCAGTGGGAATACAGGGAAACCACCTTGGTCGCCATCGCGTTTGGATAGTTTACCCTTGCCCGATGGTTTAAGGATAAGTGGTAGATGTGCAAATTCTGGTGCCTGCCAACCAAACGCACGATAAAGCAATACGTGTAGTGGCATAGACGCCAACCACTCTTCACCTCGTATAACGTGAGATATATCCATAGTATGGTCATCTACTATATTGGCCAGGTGATATGTAGGCATACCGTCAGATTTATAAAGGACTTTGTCGTCCAGTTCGCTCATATGGAACGTGATATCCCCACGTATCATATCGTGAATAGTTATATCTCCACTGGCAGGGATTTTAAAGCGAATGACGTATGGCTCGCCACTATCCAATTTTTCTTTTAACTCTTCGGGAGTCATATTGAGCGAATTGGATAGAGTAGAGCGGGTAGAAGAATTGTATATGAATGCACGTCCTTCGCTCTCGGCAGCCTTACGCAATGCGTCCAGTTCTTCTCCTGTATCAAATGCATAGTAAGCCCAACCTTTCTCTACCAGTTCCACAGCATAAGCGGCATACATAGCCTTGCGTTCACTCTGGCGGTAAGGACCGTACTTTCCTCCCAAATCCCCAGGACCTTCGTCGGGAGTAAGGCCACACCATAGTAGGGATTTGATGATATAATCCTCGGCTCCTTCTACATAACGGTTCTGGTCTGTATCCTCTATACGCAATAAGAAATCACCACCGTGGTGGCGTGCAAATAGATAATTATACAATGCTGTGCGTACACCTCCTATATGAAGCGGCCCCGTAGGACTGGGAGCAAAACGCACACGTACTCTTCTTTCTGTCATAATGTGTCTATGTATTTATTTTACTGGGGACAAAGATAGCAAATAATGCGTGAAATAGAATGAAAAAAAAGGCTCTTCGATATCGAAGAGCCTTATTATGGTCGAGTATAAACTTTATACTAGTTGAACAGGTATTTAACACCTATCTGCATAGACCAACGTGATGCAGCACCTACGTAGTCTTCAAATGTTTTAGAAAGGTTATCCTGCATAGTGAAACCAGGTGTCCAGTTGTTGGCGGCAGATGGTTTTTCTGTCATTTCCAGGAACTGGTACTGCTGGTTACCTAGGACTGTTGTCTGCTGTACACCCCAATCCTTGTTAAGAAGGTTCAAGAAGTTGGTAATGTCGGCAGAAAGACGGATAGTATTGCGTTTACCATCACGAGTTGTAACAAAGAAGTCCTGTGTCAAGTTAAGGTCTACCTGGTTAACATAAGGAGCTACAGCACCATTACGTTCTGTGTATTCTCCACGTATTTTTGATAGATATGGGTCTTGTTTGATGAAACCGTTTATGTCATTCCATATAGCAAGTATTGAACGTGTATCACCTGCTTTAGGAACGATACGTATTTCTTCCATATTGCGTGGAACGTAGATAAGGTCGTTATATGAGTAGCTATCGTTGTTAACGTCACCGTTATATGTATAAGAGTAACGGAATGGAACATAGCGGTCATATATAACACCTATAGATGTTGCAAAGTGTTTTGCATATTCCTTGCGGTAAGAAACCTGAAGCAACAAACGGTCTGGGAATGAACCAGAAGAGTAACCCAATTCGTCATCATCTGGACGTACAGCTGCACGATATTTATATGCAGATGAAGCCACAGAAGAAGAACCATCACTTACAGATTTTGCTACACCAAACGAATAAGAACCGTTTACGTAAAGACCTTTAAGAGCTCCTTCCTTGAATTCTTTTTGAAGTTGAAGTGTAGTGTATAGTGAGTAACCCTTGTTTGTGTTGGTCATCATTATCACGTCATAAGCACAGTCACGCAATTTGTTCTTCAAGAAGTAAGGACGCTGGTCTGCACCATTTAGTTCTTTTACAAGAGAACGGTCGTAGTTAGGGTGGTTAATGTCTATGTGATAAAGACCGTTTACGTCTTTGTTGTAAAGGAATTCTGCTGTTGCTATCCAACCGTTACCCCACTTGTAGTCCACAGCGATGTTTGTTTTCCATACCTGAGGATATTTAAGGTCTGGGTCTGTGATAGCGATAGAAGCTTTGGCAGCACCACCATCGGCAGGGATATTTGTGTTACCAGAGAAAGCATATTTGGTAGATGTCTGACCAAATAGCAGACCATTGTTACCAGCCTGGTTTGAAATCCATACATATGGAGGAGTACCTGTGAACATACCTGTACCACCACGTACCTGAAGTGTGCGGTCACCCAATACG
>JAFYKQ010000025.1 GCA_017537565.1 Flavobacteriales bacterium | reverse complement strand
TCATTGATAAAATAGCAGACAAAGGTGAAGGGCCTCGTGAATATTTGAGCATAAAAAATATATGTATATCAGATTCTCTTATATCTATATTTGATAGTCATGGATGGAAGATTTTATACTATGATATGGATTGTAATTACATATCAACACACTCATTAAAGGATATAAGGCAATCTGTTTATCCCGTAGCACAATCATTTATACTGGGGGACAAAATATATTTTGGGATTCATTTTAGAGAGAATTTCAGAACCGATATGTATGGAGCCCCTTACAAATGGGTGTCTATGGATTTGGATTTAAACAAGGAGAGTGTAAAGCGTTTCTTGCCTTATGATTATTCTTGTCCCACAGAATCTGAATCTCATTTTCATGTATATGAACAATATTATGCAACTCTCAATGATAAGGTGCGTTTTATGATATCAAACCTCGATACTATATTCGTCGCCACACGGGACACCATAGTACCAGAATATGTACTTGACTTTGGAGAACAATCAGTACCTGTAAGACTCTATAAAACCACATATCACGAGGCAAAATATAACGATGAGTTTGATAACTATGTGACTGGCATACAACATATGCTTGACACAGAAGACTATATCATACTTCAGTTCAAATATGGGGATTATTCTATGAAAGAAATCTTGGCTTCTATACCATCAGAAATCCGAAATGACTATAAAAAAAGGGCTGATTGGCTCAATAGAAACCGTCCTACTACCCAATACTATTTGTTTATAAACAAAAAGACGGGAGAGACACGCCTTACCAATGGTTTATTCTTTGAAACCTTAAACAGACCATTCTCAATAAAAATAGCCGATGGGAAATATCTTATAGAGCCACGTAATAATCACCCATATAGTTTCAATGAAGATGGCACTCATGGAGGTTTTTCAATGCCCCACAACCCTCGTGTTGAAAAGATATTAAATGATGCTTATTCTACTGTAAAACTTGACGACAATCCTGTTTTATTCATCTATAAATTAAAGGACGGGGAGTAGCGGCAGGCTCCATCATAAAAACACTTCATCATAAAAAAGGCGGCACATAGTGCCGCCTTTTTGTACTCGAGATGGGAGTC
The DNA here is from genome assembly GCA_017537565.1 of Flavobacteriales bacterium. Classification (GTDB taxonomy): domain Bacteria; phylum Bacteroidota; class Bacteroidia; order Flavobacteriales; family UBA1820; genus Merdimorpha. The sequence goes on along the minus strand of JAFYKQ010000025.1, from coordinate 3,909 downwards.
GAACCCACACGAGCATTACTGCTCAGGGGATTTTAAGTCCCCAGTGTCTACCATTCCACCACTCGAGCCCATATGATAAAAAAACAGGGCTTGCCATCGTAGCACAGCCCCGCTCATATTGAGCGGAAAACGGGATTCGGACCCGCGACCCTCACCTTGGCAAGGTGATGCTCTACCACTGAGCTATTTCCGCCTACTTTTGCCCTGCAAAGATAAAACATTTTTTTTATTCTCCAACACTTTTTTTTATTTGTTGTCGATGCGACATTGTCTTCATATCATCTGGCGTAACCCACATCTCTTTTTTTCATCATATAAGTATCATATATAGTATAAGAGATAAGCGTTATGGCCAATGATGCAAAAAAAGACAAGAATATCATCACAATCTCTCTGCTGTAAGGACTTATGTATGACATAAATGTATAATCTGTATCATATGTGAACAGCGGTGTATAGTTGGGGGTAAATTCCATCAATGCATAAAATACAGCTCCCGTCATAACTCCCACGACAAAAACGATGCTCATCATATATCTATATGTTCTCCTATGGGAGGCTCGTTCCTGTTTGACACATTCTATGGCGTCGAGTTTGCAGGTCAATTTCTCCATAAAAACTCGCTCGTCTGTCAATTCTGGCTCAAAACCATCAAATAGAGCCTTAAGGTCTTTATCTTTCTCCATATTCCAACAAATGTTTTAAGTGTTCACGTCCTCGGGATAATTGTTTTTTTACCGCTGCCTCACCACAGGATACTATCTTACATATCTCCTTTACTTGATACCCTTTCATATAAAACAACAGTATCACATATCGTTCCTTGGGAGGGAGCAGATTGAGAGCATCATAGAGAGATTGATAGCGGAATGTCCTATCGGCCTCATATGTGCTATCGCTTATGTGTGTGCATTCGTCCAATGAATGGTAGTTGTGAGAGGTCTTTTTATAATCGAGAAAGGTGTTATACGCTATCTTGTAGAGCCACGATTTGAACAGACCTCTATCTTGATATTTGTCGCACGATAGATAGGCCTTTACCATAGTGTCTTGGGCTATATCATCGGCTTGTTCATAGTTGCCGCAACATAGGGCGAGCAGAAAACGCCTTAGTTTTTTCTGCTCACCACTTATTATTGCTACAAACTGTTCTCTATCCATAGACTCCGTAGTGGGGTTGTTATTTTTTGGATTGTAGTTCTGCTTCTATCTCTTTTTTGAGCATTTTTTTACCCACAAAATAATTGATGAGATATGCTATACCCAATGGAAAGAATAAAATACTAGGTATATAAGCTGATGGCCCTACATCGCAATAAGATATCAATCCAAAAAACAATGCACCTATACCCAGTACGGTAAACAGTACGCCACATAGTAACCGGTTAAGTAGTTTTTCTTTAAGGGTCTTCTGTGGGGGATTCATTTTTTTTATGAATTCGGCTATGTCTATATCGGTGTTTTTCTCGATAGCTATACGTAGTATTTCTGTACGTTTATTTGTCTCGTTTATTTTGGCTCTCATCACAAGCCATACTATCATAATGGGAAGCACCACGCAAATGCCTATGGGTACTGTAAGAATAAGATAATCCATAATGTGAAATCGGTTTTTTAATGTTAATGATTATTTCTTTTTGAGCCTGCTCATACATATAACGAATGTCATATACAAAAGGTGACATCACCCCATAAAAAAATTTGAGCTATAAGTTAAAAACCCATAGCCCAAATTTAGTTTATTTCTATGAAAAATCTTTATTTCACTTCTTCAAAATCCACGTCCTGGACATTGTCACCTTTGGCAGAAGCGTTGCCACTAGCATCGGCAGTTGCTCCACCCTGTGATTGCTGTTGTGCCGCCTGTGCTTTGTAAATCTCCTCGCCAGCCTTCTGTAGTGCAGCACTCAAGGCTTCCATATCCTTGTCTATCTGCTCTACGTCCTGTGTCTTGTGAGAAGCTTTAAGGGCTTCGATAGCTTTTTCTATGTCCTCACGCATAGCCTGTGGTATCTTGTCTCCCAGTTCTTTCATCTGTTTTTCTGTCTGGAAAATCATACTGTCGGCCATATTTATTTTTTCTACCTTTTCACGCTGTTTTTTGTCTTCTTCGGCGTGCATTTCGGCTTCTTTCTTCATACGTTCTATCTCTTCTTTTGACAGACCAGATGAAGCCTCTATGCGTATGTCTTTAACAGCGCCAGTAGCCTTGTCTTTGGCAGAAACGTGAATGATACCATTGGCGTCTATGTCAAATTCAACCTCGATTTGAGGTACTCCACGTGGAGCAGGGGCTATACCAGTAAGGTTAAAGTTACCTATAGATTTGTTATCGCGAGCCATAGGACGTTCACCCTGTAGGACGTTGATAGTTACCTCTGGTTGGTTGTCTGACGCAGTAGAGAAAATCTCAGATTTTTTGGTAGGGATAGTAGTGTTGGCATCTATCAGTTTGGTAAATACACCGCCCATAGTCTCGATACCTAGAGATAGAGGAGTAACGTCTAGCAACAGGATATCTTTAAGTGCCTCGTGGTCACCTGTAAGCACACCACCCTGGATAGCAGCACCTATGGCTACTACTTCGTCTGGGTTTACGTTCTTGGAAGGTTTTTTACCAAAGAATTCTTCTACTACGGCCTGTACGCGAGGGTTACGAGTAGAACCACCCACTAGGATTACATCGTCTATATCGCTAGTAGAAAGTCCTGCATCTTCCAGTGCTTTACGCATAGGAGGGATAGTACGCATCACTAGGTCGTCTGTAAGTTTATCAAACTGTGACAATGTAAGAGTCATCATCAAGTGCAGGGGCCCAGAGGCATTTGCTGTGATATATGGCAAGTTTATTTCTGTAACCGATGAAGAAGAAAGTTCTATCTTGGCTTTTTCGGCAGCCTCACGTATACGCTGCATAGCCTGTGGGTCATTGCGTAGGTTTACGCCCTGTTCTTTTTCAAATTCGGCTAGTACCCAGTCTATTACCGCATTGTCAAAGTCGTCACCGCCCAGGTGAGTATCACCATTTGTAGATAGCACTTCAAATACTCCATCACCCAGTTCCAGTATAGAGATATCATAAGTACCACCACCCAAGTCATACACAGCTATCTTTTTATCCTGTGCTTTTTTATCCAGACCATAAGCCAGTGCAGCAGCAGTAGGTTCGTTGATGATACGTTCTACTTTAAGACCAGCGATTTCGCCTGCTTCTTTGGTAGCCTGACGCTGTGAATCGCTGAAGTATGCAGGAACTGTGATAACGGCACGGTCTACTTTTTCTCCCAGATAGTCTTCGGCAGTCTGTTTCATTTTCTGCAGCACCATAGCCGATATTTCCTGTGGAGAGTATTCGCGGCCGTTAAGCAGTACACGAGGAGTATCATTTGCTCCCTGTTTTACGTCATAAGGCATACGAGAAGCCTCGGCGGCTATCGTGCTATATTTTTCACCCATAAAACGTTTTATAGAGTAAACGGTACCTTTTGGGTTGTTTACTGCCTGACGTTTGGCAGGGTCGCCTATTTTACGTTCGCCGTTTTTGTCAAATGACACCACCGATGGAGTAGTGCGTTTTCCTTCTGAATTGGTAATGACAGTAGGTTCGTTACCTTCCATAACAGATACTACCGAGTTTGTAGTACCCAAGTCAATACCTATGATTTTGTTTCCCATTTTGATTTATGTTTTATTGGTTAATATTCATTTTAATACCGCTATGGCGGTTACACACACATAAGAGCAATTTGTATGCCAAAGGGAGTGTGTCACGTTTTTTATGACAAAGTGTCACATATAATGACACAAAGACCTGATTCTGACACTACGGACAGGGAAGCCCTGCCGCTGGCAGGTAGCACCTGCTGGCGGTTTTAAATAGTTATGCCGAAAAAACACCCCCGCCACGAG
>JAFYKQ010000024.1 GCA_017537565.1 Flavobacteriales bacterium | reverse complement strand
CTCCATCATCATCAAGTGCAGCAATCCTCTCCCTGAATGTAACCACACCTCCATCAACCTTCACAATAGTATAACCCGGCCCCTCTTGTCCTGTACGCAATGTAGAGCGTCCTATCATACCGGGGATCCCCTCATACACCATAGCACGGTCATTATGCCAATGGCCATTCATTATAAGCTGGGTATTCATCCTTTTTAGCATATCCAGCACCTGACCATAATTGAGCATTGATGTATCCATAGGATAATGGTTTACAAAAAATACAGGCTGCTCCTTGTCTACAGCTTTCGACAATGAATCAAGCCACACCATGCTCTCCCTCGGGAGCAATGCCGGTGCCATCCTCATATTGGGTCCGCTGTTTGTTCCTATAAATTTTATTCCTCCATAATCAAACTCAAACTCCTCATATCCGAACTCCTTTACAAATGTATTGCAACCACTTTCAGACCATTTGGCATCGTGGTTACCGGCAACTATGTAATACGGTTTGTCGAGCTTGTCAAATATGGATTTTGCCAATGCAATCTCTTCATCACTTCCAAATTCTGTAATATCTCCGGCAAAAATGGAGAATGCAATATCAGGATTGGAATTTATATCCTTTATACAAGCTTCTGCATCAACAATACTCTTACCACCTACTGCAATATGGATATCTGCCATATACGCAAATGAAAAATTATATTTCCCCCATCCGTATATATTTAATATTGGATAAAGTATCAATGATATAGATACTATCTTTTGAAATAAATTCATAATCTTTCACAAGATTTGGTGTTAATCACAATTAATAGGTATTTAAAATATGACTACAATCTTCTGCCATATAATTAAATGTTCATCTCCACATTATTCTTAAATTTTAACAAGAGAAGAATACTATAAGACAGAATCATACTTACATACCAATATCTTAATTCTGAATACTCTACCAATCTATTGGTTGAAGTACTATTATATTTTGTTGCTATAGAGTTTATTTGTGTATTATTCATATACTTTAGACTTTATCTTATTTTTTACAATATTTAACACATACATATAACTATCTTCCTTAAAGATGCGACAGAGTATGATATATATAATGATCCCTAAGATTACTTGTATTAAAAACAAACCAAGATAGTTAATATCTAAGAATCTAGCACAATATATTATTGCACCCATAAGGACTGAGATAATAAATGTCGGTGTAGCATCTAATATCTGTTCTCTTATCTTATAATCTAATAATTTCACATTTGGAGCTAAATTTATGAATATGCATATAAAATTATAAATAACCATACCCCAAGCAATAGCTATGACTCCAAAATGTATTGAAATAAACAATATAATAATATCTACTACTTTCTTAACCATCTCTAATTTTAAGGTTATCCCACTATGCCCCAAGGCCTTTATTGCTTCCCAATTGGATATTGCTATAGGTCGGAAGAAATTAGCAATACACATTATTTGTATAAATGGGACAACCCCAACCCAATTATCTCCTAATAGTAGATGAATCAATGGTTCAGCTGTAACTATCAGGCCAACCATTAATGGATATATAACAAAACAGGACATCTTTGTAGACCTACGCATCATAGCCTTTACTTTAGATTTGTCATCCTGATATGCAGAGAATGCTGGAAGTAGAATTGTTTGTATAGACGTAAATATGTTATTCATTATCAAGCTAGGAAATTGATCACCTTTTTCATAATAGGCTAAATCACTAGGTGAATATAATTTACCAATAAACAATTTTCGCATTTCTATGAATATGATGGTAATTATATTTGCTATAAATATTTTCCAACCATAACTAAATAAACCGATAAAGCTTTTTGTAGAAAAAACAAATGAAGGTTGCCATTTTATTGTATACCACATTACAACACAAGTTATGATTGTACTAGATAGATTCTGTGCAACCAAAGCCCATATTCCAAATCCATTATATGCAAGAAATATTCCAATGATACCAGATAGGACAACTGCGATAAAACTACTATAAAACAATTTATTAAATAACATATGTTTTGCTACATATGCTCGTTGTATAGAGTTTATAGCATAGAATATCAAGTTAAGCCCTAATACTTTTATTACGTCAGATAAAATAGATTCATCATAGAAATCTGCTATAATCGGAGCTAGTAAAAATAGCACAAAATATAGTATGATTGAGATAAGTATTGAAAAATGGAAAATCGTAGAAAAATCAACATTATCTGTTTGTTTTTTCTGGATTAATGCCGTATTAAGACCACCATCAATAATAACACTACAAACATTGATAAAAATCATTAATAATGCTATCGCTCCATATTGTTCTGGCAAAAGTAGTCTTGCCAAGACAATAGTGATAACAAAACCCATTAATTGAGTCCCTAACCTTTCAAAGAACTTCCATAGAAAGGATTTAATGATTAGTGATCTATTAATTTCCATCTTTATTAATCAATCCAATATGCTTCAAAATCATGATGCAGGATTCTATTTTCTTCTGGAGGTAATTGCATATAATCTCCATATATTTTGGATAGATAAACATCATAATGTTTTATAATTTGTGCATTCATTCTTTCAAAAGGAGCATCCACATATTCATAAAATATACTTTTATCAATCCTTGTATCCTGTATCTCTGGAAACACAATACAATCTATGTAATTTGAGCAAGTGTAACGAGTTCCTATACTTGCAATTTGTTTTTGTATAGAACTATATGACCGAAAAGCATATAGAATCTTTTTTATAATAATTTTCAATCCTGTAATAGGATGTTTGAAAATTATTTTCCACACTTTAGTTCTTTTTACATACAATTTGGAATTCAAATCTCTATTAGTCTCCAATTGTTTTTTATATTCTTCATATTCCTCTGCAACAATATCCATGGGAAATATATCAATCTTAACTCCAATATTCATTCCTCTGTGTCCATTTGAACCCTCTTTTAATAGCGTTCTATTATCATATACGTTTGCATAAGGAGCATAATAATCCCAGTTCAATTCTGGGGACAATAAAGACAGATGCTTAAAAGTCCCATTAAATGCTTTTAAAAAACGATTATAATCATTTCTAGACATCATAATGTCAATATCATCATCCCAAGGAATATATCCATTATGTCTTATTGCTCCTATTAATGTTCCATAAGCTAATGAATAATTAATATTGTTGTCTCTACAGAATTTATCAACACAGATGAGGATATCTAATTGTATTTCTTTTATTTCATCAAATGATATAGTTTTCATAATATTTTAAATTTTAATTATTCCAATATCCTTATAGAAATCTTCAACAAGATTTACAATAGATCTAGTAACTTCCATACTTATATATGAAAAATCTTTTCCTGTTTGTATAGCCTTAGCAAATGAAACTAGTTCATATGGTATCCCTTCTCCATCCAATTGATAAAAATAACGTTTATCTTGTGTAGAATCTTCTCGTCTAATTTCGAAATAGTCTGTTTTCCACCAAGGGGCAGGAACATATATGTATCCTGTCGTACCAGAAATGATTAAATGTCCTTCTGTTTTGACTCCTTTCCCCACTTTTATATTCCCTACAGCCTTTGGATAAATAAAATCAACGCTACTAAATGCATCATAATGTGCATTATTTTCTTGCAATCTACTTATGATTGTTTTTTGTTTATATTCAGTCCCTAATAGTTGGAAAATCGGAAGCATAGCATTCGGTCCCCAATAACTAAAACTAGTCCATGCTTTATAATAATCTTTTTCGTCTTGTTCTCTATCTCTAAGACTTGTGCAACGAGCATCAATTGATACAATATCTCCAATAACCCCACTTTTTGCCAAAACGACCAATCTATGATATGCAGTAGAATAAGCAGTACGTATAGCCTCCATTAATATGAGATTTTTATCTTTTGCTAATTTCTGTAATTCTTCCAATTCTGTTATAGAAATAGTGATAGGCGATTCACATAAGACATGTTTTCCCGTGAGCAAAGCCTTTTTGATATATTCATAGTGTAATTTTGGATTAAAATATAAATACACTGCATCTACTTTTGATAGAAGTAAATCATAATCATTTGTAACCACATCAAGGCCACTTAGATTCTTAGGAACATCATCTGTTGGATCAATTGGAAAGACACCGATGATATTAACTCCATTTACACTTTTACCCTCCCTTTCAAACTTACTCAGGAAAGTTAAGTCTCCGACTAATCCTATATTGATATTACGCTTATTTGATCTTATATCACTAGACGATATACCTTTAGTTCGTTCTAGATATACCACATTACAATATTCTTTCAAATAATCAAACTTCCCTTCCCAGTCTGAGCCTACTGTAAAAATATCAACATTATATCTTTTTATATCATCAATCTTTTGGCCCTCATATTCCTCAATAATTATCTCATCTACATACCCTGTTGCTTTTACAGCTTCAATTCTTTCCATTAAGGATTGTTGTGTATTTATTTTACCTCTAGCTTGATCAAATCCATCAGCCGTAACACCAACAATTAGATAATCCCCCAACTCTTTAGCCCTTCTCAACAAGTTTATGTGACCTTGATGAAGTAAATCATATGTGCCATATGTTAACACCTTTATCATCTTATATAAAGTTGTTTAGTTTTAAATCATTAAAAGCATCAATTAGTTTATCATAATCTTTATTAGCTATACACCCAATGTGTCCAACTCTAAACACTGAATCTTTTAAGTCCCCTCCATTAGGGCAGACCCAAATACCATATTCATCTTTTAATTTTTCAAAAATCTTATGTGCTGATTGTGTGGTAGGATGAAGAGGCGTTACTGCATTAGATAAAGATTTAGTAACAATTTCAAATGGCAGTTTTTTTATCCTCTCTCTAAAATAATTTGCCAATTTAGCAGTCCTTTCTATCTCTGCTTCAACACCTCCGTTTTGTTCTATCTCTTTTAATCTAACATTTATTTGCCTTAAAATACCCACAGCTGGAGTCCATGGAGTTTGTCCTCGTTGAGCATTTTTTAGTGCAATTTTTAAATCAAGATATTGACAACAACATGTCGTCATCTCAATGCGTTGTAGTGCTTTTTTTGATAGCACTAATATAGAAATCCCTGGAGCACAAGCCAATGCTTTTTGAGACCCTGTAATCATAACATCTGCTTCTAACGCAGACATATTAAATGGATCTGCAAGAAAGCTACTAATACAATCTACTATCAAAAAAAGATTATTGCATTTGCAAAAATCACTAATTAAGTCAATGTCATAATGAACTCCAGTAGAGGTTTCATGCTTGTTTACAATAAATGTTGTATATCCTTGATTATTGTATTTATCAAGATCCTCTTTCTTTAATGCCTCCCCCACTGGCAACTTTATTTCAGAAAATGGAATCCTATGTAACGAAAGCAACTCAACAAATCGCTCTCCAAAACTTCCTCCATTAACAACTAATACTTTGTCTAATGACGAAAGGGTATTCATAATAGCTGCTTCCATTCCAGCGGAACCAGAACCAGTCAAAAATACAACTTTAGAATCTTTATCTGCATAAGCAAAAGATTTTATCAATCGCTCATTTTCATACATTAATTCGGAAAACTCTTGAGTTCTAAAATAAGGTACTTGTTCTGCTCCGATAGCACATATACTCTCACTTGATTGAACCGGACCAACAGTAAAATTTAACATAATGACTATTATTTAAGTTTTTACTATTTATACATCTCTTGATATTACTTTTATTAATCGCAATAAATAATTTTATACAGCCACTCTTGGTTGTCTAGATACCAACGGATAGTTTTTTCTATTCCTTCTTCAAAATTCAACGAAGGTTTCCAGCCAAGCTCTCTTTGGAGTTTTGAGGAGTCAATAGCATAACGCAAGTCGTGCCCTGCACGGTCTGTAACATAAGTTATAAGTCCCAACGAATGACCTTCTGGGTTGCCCATAAGCCTATCTACTGTTCCTATTATAAGTTTAACAACATCTATATTTCGCCATTCGTTATTGCCACCTATGTTATAAGTCTCGGCTATTTTTCCATTGTGAAAAATAAGGTCTATCGCTCGTGCGTGGTCCTCTACATATAACCAATCGCGTACATTCTCTCCCTTTCCATAGACAGGGATAGAGCGTCCCATCTTGACATTATTTATACACAGCGGTATGAGTTTTTCTGGGAATTGATATGGGCCGTAATTGTTGGAACAGTTGGAGATGATGGTAGGCATACCATATGTATCGTGGAATGCTCGTACAAAATGGTCACTCGATGCCTTTGATGCACTGTAAGGGCTATGAGGGTCATAACGCGTCTCTTCATTAAACATATCATCTCCTACGCTCAATGCTCCATAGACCTCATCTGTTGAGATATGGTAGAAACGTTTACCGTCCCAGTTCCCCGCCCAATACTCTCGTGCCACTTGTAGCAGGGTAAGTGTACCCATCACATTGGTACGGGCAAAGATGAATGGGTCTGCAATAGAACGGTCCACGTGGCTTTCGGCTGCCAGATGTATCACACCGTTTATATCATACCTCTCAAATATCTGTTTGACTGCCGTATAATCACATATATCTGCCTTGACAAAAGTATAGTTGGATTTATCCTCTACATCTGCTAGCGAAGACAGATTCCCCGCATAAGTCAATTTATCTAGACATACTATGTGATAGTCTGGATATTTATTTACAAACAGACGCACCACATGGCTCCCTATGAATCCTGCTCCGCCCGTTATGAGTATATTTCTTGTGCTATCTATTTTCATTCTGTATTTTTTCTATACACCTACCTAGTGAGTCTTTCCAGTAGGGTATCTCTATATCAAATGCCTTTTCTATTTTTCCTGTAGAGAGAACGCTATACTGTGGACGATGTGCTGCTGTGGGATATTCACTAGTGGTGCAAGGCTGTATTTCACATCTATCATTACCTGCCATATGTGCCACCTCTTGTGCAAATTCATACCAAGAGCAATCTCCTCCCCCTACATAGTGATACACGCCTTCACTACCCTCATATTTATTTTCTTCTACTATGTCGTATATAACACGTGCCAAATCTCCTGCATATGTAGGACAACCCACCTGGTCATTGACTACTTTTATCGTTTCTTTTTCACTTGTAAGACGTATCATTGTCTTTACAAAGTTTTTCCCATACTGGCTATATAACCAAGCTGTACGCAATATGATATACTTACAGCCACTCTCTACTATCGCTCTTTCTCCTCTCCATTTACTATCTCCATACACACTCACGGGACGTGTCATATCATCTTCCCTATAAGGTTTTTCTCCTTTCCCGTCAAACACATAGTCTGTAGATATGTGAAAAAGAAAACATCTGCTATCTTTGGCTGATTGTGAGAGATATTTTACTGCCGTATGATTTACTTCATAGGCCTTTTCTTTATCTTCCTCGGCAGCATCTACAGCAGTGTATGCCGCACAGTTGATTATAACGTTTATTTTATTTTGTCTTACAAAATCCTCTACACTGTCACGGGAACATATATCTACCTCATCTACATCGGTAAAGAAGTACTTGTGCTTACTTCCCCTCCCTGCTATATCTTGCAGCGATAGTCCCAACTGTCCTTTTGCTCCACACACCCAGACATTACTCATATCACCTATCATTTTTCATACTAAAAAAGAGCATCTATCTCACACAGTCGAGGCAATGACATATCTTTGGGAGATAGTATCATTTCGTCCTCGGGTATTTTCCAGTCTATCCCTACCTGTGGGTCGTTCCACGCTATGCCGGCTTCATATCCCGGAGCATAGAAATTATCTGTTTTATATGCAAACACCACACGTGGACTCTTCACCACAAAACCGTGAGCAAATCCACGAGGGATAAACAACTGACGATGATTCTCCCCCGTTAGTTCTACCGCTACCCATTTGCCAAACGTAGGAGAACCACGTCTTATATCTACCGCCACGTCCATTACCACTCCTTCTATTACCCTGACCAATTTTGCCTGTGCATATTCCCCCACCTGATAGTGAAGCCCTCTTAAAACTCCATATGAAGAGCAAGACTCGTTATCCTGCACAAAACGTACTGGTGCTACCTTTTCATCAAACTCACGTTGAGAAAAACTCTCAAAGAAATAACCACGCTGGTCTGCATAGACCGTAGGCTCTATGATAATAACATCGGGTATGGCAGTAGGTATGACTTTCATCGGCGTGCGCGTTTGATTTCATCTATGACTTTCAGCAGGTATTGCCCGTATTGATTTTTGAGCATAGGAGCTGCCAATTCTCTCATCTTATCTTCTGTTATCCAGCCATTTCTATATGCTATGCCTTCCAGACAGCCCACCTTCAGTCCTTGGCGTTTTTCTATCACTTCTACAAATATAGATGCTTCTGCCAGCGAATCATGCGTACCTGTATCCAGCCAAGCAAATCCTCTATCTAGTGTCTTGACCAGTAGTTTTTCTTCTGATAGATATGCCTGATTGACAGATGTTATTTCCAGTTCACCTCGTTGAGATGGACGCACACCTTCGGCTATTTTTACCACGCTGTTTGGATAGAAATAAAGACCTGTTACAGCATAGTTGGAACGAGGATTAACGGGTTTTTCCTCTATAGAAAGACATTTTCCTTTATCATCAAATTCGGCTACACCATAACGCTCTGGGTCATTCACCCAATAGCCAAACACCGTAGCCTTGCCTTCACGCTCGACATTATCTACAGCTTCACTCAATAGTCCAGATAACCCTGCACCGTGGAATATATTATCCCCCAATACCAGACATACAGAATCATCGCCTATGAAATCTCGCCCTATGATAAACGCCTGTGCCAGACCATCTGGTGAAGGTTGTACGGCATACTCAAATCTCACACCATAATCACTGCCATCACCCAGCAGACGGCGGAATGAAGGATTGTCTTCTGGTGTAGTGATTATAAGTATATCCCTTATACCTGCCATCATAAGAACAGATATGGGATAGTACACCATAGGTTTGTCATATATGGGGAGTAGTTGTTTGGATACGCCTTTGGTAATAGGATAAAGACGTGTACCACTACCTCCGGCTAGGACTATACCTTTCATATAGTTTTATAAAGTTATTATGATTGTCTTCTTTCTATGTTTTCTACGTCTATTTCAACCGTAGCACAGCCTATGCTGTTAAGCCGTATGATGAGTTTATGTCCGTTGGCATATTCTATCATCTCACCTTTCATTCCAGATAGTGGGCCTCGCGTTACAATTATAGGCTCACCTGCTTTAAGCTCACTGGTAGTAAATTCAACACTATGTGGCACGCTATCTACAGACCTTATAAAATCATTCATCTGTCTGTCTGGGATTACTACTGGCACACTTCCTTCTCTTACATATCCCACTACTCCCTGTGTACGTAGAACGTCTATCATTCTCCCCGACGCCACCCTCACAAAAACATAACAAGTGATAAGAGGTGTCTCTACCGTTTTAATCCTATCGCTCCACTTTTTCTTTTCAACCCTAAGTGGCACATATGCCTCTATCCCTTTCTCCTTCAGACGGCAGACTATTCGTTTTTCTGCTCGTGAGGAGGTACGGACAGCATACCACGATGGGGCATCAGCAGATATGGCACTCATCGTATAAACACTTCTCTTTCTTTGTTTTGGGATTTACGATGAGCTCTTACGCGAGATAGTATCTGATTAAACGTTATCCACATAAGAACATTGGCCACAAAGACTACGTTTATATCTACGTCTGCCCACACTAGGACCAATGTCATAACTATATGCAATAGGTCTATGGCTATGATAGAACACAATGTCTGTGCATTTGTAAATCTCACTGCTAGGAATTTGTGATGTAGGTGGTTCTTGTCTGGAAGGAAAGGACTCACACCCTTTCTCACGCGCACTATCATCACCCTCAACACGTCAAATATAGGAACAAATATGAGCGATAGTGCTATCATAAATTTGCCTTCATCTCCTGCCTGTATCGTATGCTCACAGAACACATAACGTATAAGAATAAACGAAAGCACATAGCCCAACATAAGACTACCGGTATCTCCCATAAAAATCTTGGTGCGGCGTAACGTACTACCAAAGACGTTATACACAAAAAACACTAGCACATTACCCAACATTATAGCACATATAAGAGCATATAGCCATACTCCGTCCAGGAAGAAAACTCCGCCTACTCCCACAAATGCTATCGCACACAATCCCGACGCCAGACCATCAAGTCCATCTATAAGGTTAATGGCATTGGTTATAAGCACCGTCACAAATACCGTAAATGGCATTCCTACCCACACAGGCAGTTCATTTACACCAAAGAGTCCATACCAGTTATTTATCCAAAATCCCGACAGAGGGATAAACATAGCCGCCACTATCTGTCCCAAGAATTTCTTTTTATTGGAAACTCCCACCAGGTCATCGCCTATACCTATCAGGAAGATGATAGTCATACCACATATAAGCATAGCACATTCGGCTATGACATCTGTACTTATGATTTCCTTTACATTGCTATGCCAGAAGCATATTCCTGCAAATGCCATCATAAAGACCAACACAAATACAGGATAGAAAGTAACACCTCCCAGACGAGGAACTATTCCCGTATGTATCTTACGTGCATCTGGTATATCAAAGAGCTTTTTCTCAAATGCTATAAACAGTATCCTGGGTATAAGCCCCCAAGACAATATAGCGGCTATAAAAAAAGCCATGATGATAACTACATTTTCTTCCATAACTATATTTTTTTCATCTTGCTACATGCCTCCGGCCTCGTCGCTCACACAGAAGTGGGACGCATACATTGTTTTACAATCAATTTCTATTCCATTAAAATGACGACAGGATACTCCTCGCCTTTTACAAAGATACAAAATACTATTTACATAAATCATTTAATTACAAAATATTTATCTTTATTTTCATTTTCAAGCCAGGGATAGTCTAAAACGCACTTTTTACCTATCATTTTTTAACACTTAAAAGTATATATACTATCTCCGTATGATACAAAAGTACTACCCCCCCCCCGAATTTTCCAAATATTTTAACATTTATTTTTTCCTCCCCCGGTCCTTTTTACAAAAAAAAGTGCGACAGAATCGCACTTTTTATCTTTAAAAACCTCATATCATATGACGCAACACTCGCAACAAAAACCCTCTTAACACACCCGTCTTTCTCCACAACATACTAGGCAACCTCCAGCGCCACTTAGTGGTAGGGATTTCTGTTCCAGATGGCCTTATCACCATACACACCTTACCTACAACATCGCCAGCAGTACATTTTTCTTTGTTTACCAATACCCCATCACCTTGCATATAAAATGTATCTCCTTCTATGCGTACTATACGGTGCAACACGTGTCGTCCCTTATACTTAAAAAGAACCACGTCCATCACTCTCAACTCTTCCCCCACACAAGGATACAACACAACACTATCTCTACCATCTTTAAGCAATGGAAACATAGAATTTCCTCTCACACGGAAGGTTACCTCACGTGATAGGGATATTTCTTCCTCTACCCACTTAAAGAAAGCCTCATTTGCTATCTGTTTCATATCTATTCATCAAAAATAGTGTTATGAGAAAGAATAGCCGCATCTCTATCTGGCAGGCACGAGAGATGATAAAAATCTACACCCCGCAACAATTTATCCACAAAACTACCTATATGGTCATAAAGTTTCCCATCATAAGCAAATTCGGGAGGACACGAAGGGTGTATAGCACCATAAGCCTGTAATACAGGGAGTTTTTTTATCTTATTAAAAGGAGCTTGGGATAGTCTCACACAGGCCTTCAATTCATATCGCTCATTTTTATAGCACGGTGTCTTCCCACTCCAAGGACTGCCATACGCCCATACCTTACCGTTTTCTACCCTTATAAAGGGGCTATCATCATTAAGAAGGTTACTGCCATCTATATTTTCTCTCCATAGTCGTGTATGGGTACTTTTACCCGTGCCGCTTTCTCCCAAAAATAGTACAGCATAGTCTTTATATACTATACAACTACTATGTATGCCCACCGTATCATATGGCAATGTCATCAGTCCAAATCCCACCCACATAGCAAATCTAAACAACCTCACAGACATATTACCACATATATATACAGTGTCTTCTCCATCTGGTGTCCACATATATAGAGCCTGCTCTTCACAGGGTTTCAAGATGAGGATATATCCATCATCTGCACGGCCAAACGTCCCTTTAACATCTTCATATGTAAACTCATACTGCACCGTTGTGATATGAGGAGGTATCGTCCTACTGGCAAAGGAGAACAAGACATCTCCCCCCTGCTCCTCTACCTCAAATGGAGCAAATCCTGCAATGCTACCGACCTTATCACATAGTACATCCCCCTGCACCATAAAACGATGTCCCGCTACTCGATATACTCTATTCATAATCTTCTCCTATCGTTATAATTCTATCACAATACTCCAATGAACTCTTACGGTGAGCGATGGATAGTATAGTGAGGTTTTTATCTTTTTCTTTGATGCTGTAAAGAGTCTTGTTTATCTCTCTTTCAGACGCGTCGTCCAGTGCCGATGTAGATTCGTCCAGCAGCAAGACCGAAGCCCCCTTATACAAGGCTCGCGCTATGCCTATACGTTGTTTTTGTCCACCAGATAGTTCGCTACCCATCTCCACGAGATGTGTGTTTACCCCAGATGGCAATGCTTCTACCCAAGCGTCAAGACCTACCCTGCCTATTATTTCATTTACCCTTTCACCGTCTGCGTCACTACTGCCCAGAGCTATGTTTTCTGCCAGTGTCCCTCCAAATATAAAGACCTCCTGTGGAACATAGGCTATCTGTTCTATCCACGATGCACGTGTAGCATCTGTAAGGGGAACACCATCTATCTTTATGCTACCTGATGTAGGTTTTAACAATGCCGACATTATATTAAACAGAGTAGATTTACCACCCCCGCTCCTGCCACACAACCCCACATATTCGCCTTTTAATACGCGTATATCTACATTGTCAATAGCTCTACGTCCATCTGGATAAACATAGGACACCCCTTCTACACTTATCTCTTTTTCAAATGTGATACACAGCTCTTCTCTATCTACTCCACTCTTATCATCACTCAATCCCGCCTCTATGACATCAAGACAATAGACCGAATTCTGGACCTGTGTCCACGATGTCAATATATTCTTCATTGCAGGTAGCAAGCGAAAGGCCGCTATGGCAAATACCCCCACCAGCATTTTTACATCTTCACCACCCGATATTACCAATAAGACCAGTGACACCACCACAGATAGTTCAGAAAGAAAAAACGGCAATCGCAATAACCCGTCTAGTTTCATACGGTTATGACTCACCCTGTCCATTCCTTCTATAAAAGAGCGTTGGAAGAGGGGAAAGGCTCGGTTTACTTCTATATCCACATAGCCTCTCAATGCCTCTGAAACTATCTTGGTCTGCTCTCTTTTTACTCTCATATCATCTATGCCATACTTTCTCACCCTGCCTCTCACAACAAAGACATAAAAACACACAAAAGGTATAAATGCCACATATAGCAGCATCACGCTCGCTCCTCCCCATATGACAAGGGCCACCGTAAAGAGCAGCACAAGAAGTATATCACCAGCCATTCTGCATAGAGGAGACAGCAGCGAATGACTGAAAGAATAACACACCGCGTTTATATCATATGACAGAGAACTATTACCCTTACTGCGTATAAAGAGCAGCCCTCTGTTATAATATGTAGAGAACATAGAAAAACTCAACCGTTTATAAAAAGTGAGCAGGCTTTGATTCTGGTAACGCAAAAGAAGGGTAGATATCACATATTTGAGGAGAATGACAACTATCGCCAAAAGACCAAAGAACAATGCCGCCTCTTTCTCTCCATTTTCTTCCAGCAGGAAATACAATACAGGCAGCAACATAGCCAAACTTACGAAGTCCAACACGGCCATAAAAAAGACCGACGTGGCCATTTTTATGACCTTGCCTCGTTCATCTGGCTGTAAGAGATTATATATCCTTTCTAAAATATTCATCTATATCTATCTACGAAAAATGGTACTAGGGCAACAGATGTGACTAACAATAGACTTCCACACTACACGGAATAATGATACCCGTAGGACTCTACTTTTTTTTCTATTATTATAGAGCAAACGTTTTGCTTTATAGATGAAAATACCCACCATAGATTCAGCAGGAACTTTTACAGAATAGCGAGGAAGCAGTATTTCACTCAATATCTCTCCTGCCAATTTTTCATCTCCTTCCACCGATATATCTGTCCCCAGATATCTGTTACATAACATAGTGAGCGTATGAACACCTTTTATATATGATTTGTCATTTACTTCACTGGGGATATGTAGTCCATAACGAGAAAGCACTATCGCCCAATCACACAGATGATGCAATGTCATTCCCGCACAATAATGCTGAAACGTATGCAACGCCACAAATACCGTATTAAAAGCACCCGATGGGACAAGAATCTCCCCACAAGGCAGTGCAACGAGAGAGGGTTTCATATTTCCTTTAAGAAATTCCTCCATCTGCCCTGCTATGTTATATGCTTTCACATTGAGAAAAGTCTTGTGGTTTTCTATCGGTATGCCTTGATAGGTAAAATTACTGTGTTTTATAGTGCGTGACATATCCACAATTATTCCTTGACGGGAGATGAGAGCATCTGCCAGAGCATTGGCTTGTTTATCACTCATAGCGTCCTTACAGGCCGAATATGTATAAATATCTATATCTCCGCCTTCGCGGTGATGTGGGACAGGATAAAGAGTAGAAAGCCCCACCCCTTTAAGAACGACGGTCTTTATACCGTGCTGAGCATAGAATCCCGACAATTCGACAGCCGTCTTACAATACTTCATATATCTCTTCTCATAGGCTTCGACATTGGCTGCCCAAGATATTTTTATAGCAAGCGGAGGTTGTAGTTCACGGGGTAGTCTCACAACTCCGTCCCACGAGAGAGCCATCACACCCTGTTTTACAGATAGATGATAGCACTGTTTCCAGTCATCGGGTGTTGCTCCCTGGAAATAAGAATGTTCTACCTCTCCCCCATGTAACGAAGAGCGTAACAGGGCAAAAAGCATTTCTTCCTCCCGGGATAGCTGAAATTTATTTATTCTATCACTCCGCATTTTTTAAGAGCATCTATCCACACTTCGGCATCACGCTGAGCTTGTAGTAATGGAATGTCATATATATCTACCAAGACACCAGCAGCATCGTCCAGAGTAAAGTCTTTATCTACCAAATGTTCATAAAGTTCTCTTGCCGAATCATTAAGCGAAATGATACGCGTCATATCAATCCCCACCGTTCCTTGATTTACGATGATGACCTCCCCTGCTATCTCACGTAATTTATATTCTGATTTTATTTTCATATCATATATTATATGGGAACAAATTTAGCAAAAGATTATTCTTATAGGAAACATTTATCTATTTATTACAGAAAAAAAAGGCTGGCCCCGCGGGAGCCAGCCTTATAATATTTATAAACTTTCTATCGGTTTAATTTTGTTTTACAACGGTATATGTACCATCTTGATTTGCATTAAATGCATAACCTTCTGCTATAAGGTCGGCAGATGTAGCTGTTTTGGCAGCTTCAGTAAATACACCACCCTTAACAGCACCTTTTATACCAGCTTTTGTAGCTGCATTGCAACCTATCTTGGTATTGAATTTACCTCCTGTTACAGAAACAAGTATATCATTTGTTCCATTTGTAACAAATACCGAAGAACCATCATAGCCCTGTGTAGGAGTGAAATCTCCGCCTGTGATAGTAAGGCTAGAAGAACCGTTACCCAATCCTTGCATCCATACCTGGCCTTTGAATATACCGCCATTGATTACGATTTCTCCACCGGCTGTAAAGTCACGCAATGAACGGAATTGAGGAGAAGAAATAACACCACCGTTTACAGTAACTTTACCCTGATAGTTTTGGATAGGGATATTGGTAGGACGATTTTCTCCCCAATCACCAGTAGAACCCAAGTGTTCAATAGTACCATTATTAACTGTAAGAGTACCGTAATTGGTTATAGTGTATGAACCCCAAACAGAACCGCCACCTGCACTAGTATCTGTCATACTTATTTTACCTTCACCATCTATTACAAGAGTACCGTTATTGGTAATCATAGAATAAGATCCTGTACATTCATAAGAGTGGCTGATAGTTCTACCGTTAAGATTAAGAACAATAGACAGACCTTCAGGAATGATTACACCCTCTGTAAGTTCAAGATCTCTAATCAAACGAAGCTCATCTACAGTTGATGGGTTTTCTGCTGCTTTATTTATTGCGGCCTGCAAAGTAGCAAAAGAATAGAAGTTGTCTGTGTTTTTGTAGTCAACAACCACACTTGTTACTATTGTTTCACCTACTACCTCTGTTGTATTGTCAACATTAATCTTACCAGTTAAAGTATTATTGGTTATAGCATATGACTTCAGAGGGTCGTTTGCATTCTTATATGTTGTTTTTACACAACCTCCTGTAATGTTAATAACAGAGCCTTCTGCACTATTGGTTCCGTCATTGTTAAGTTTAACGACAGAATATCCTTCTGCATCTGAAGTATCATAAGTGTACAGTTCAGAATTCTCTACATTAATTTCAGAATCTGTACCCCAAATATTCAGAGCGATATTTCCTGTAACAGACGAATTCTTTATATAAACAACAGCACCATTTGCAGAAGATGGCATATTAATTGCATAAGAAATAACCTGGCCTTCCTTGCTTTTAATTATTACATCTTCAAGAGTTAAAGATCCTGTTGTGTTATAGTTAATACCTCTTTCAATATAATTATTAATGTTATTCAAAAGAGTGATGTTAGTTAGTTTAAGGTCTACATCAGGATACTCTTTCTTTACATCCATGATTCTACCTCCGGCAGCACCCTCATACATAATTGAGTGGCCATTACCATTAATTGCCACACTACGAGTAATGAAAATAGTGTTTGCGATAGTCAAATCACCACCCAATACTATTGAAACAACAGACTCATTAGCCAGAGCCTTGTCAAGTTCTTCAACAGTATTTACCATAACTTCTCCTACATAAACATCTCCATCTACAAATACTTTAAGTGCATGGGCATATGTAGCACCTACTACATCTGTCGCACCTGTAACATTTTTAGAAGAAATGTTTTTGATGATAGATTTTTCACCCAAAGCACCAGAAACAATACCCTTTCTAGCATCATCACATACGATTGTTACATTTTCTACTATTGCACCATCAAGTGTTTGACGTGCAATGATACCAGATATACCACCCACCATCTTGTCTGTGGCTGTAAGTGTCAAACCAGATGCTTTGAAGTTAGAGTAATCAGCAACACCACCTCCATTCATCTGGATATCGCTAATCACACCACCAACTGTTTGACTACCAGTTATTGTAGAACCACTATTACCAGCTATTGTCAAATCTGATGCCTCATAACAACGTCTAGTATAAGCCAAAATACCAGATACATAGTTGCGACCCTCTATCTTGATATCGCCTTTAACAGTGATATTCTTAACTACTGTGTAATATGGATAAGCTATAGCAGCCGATACTATATCCCCAGTAGATGATATGTTTACATTCTCAATAACCAGGTTCTCTATTGTATTTTCTTCTGTAATACCAAATAGACCAATATAAGCATAACCATCTGCATCTGGTGTAACCTGGGTAATTTTTAGGTTTTTAATCGTATTATTTCCACCATCAAAGTTACCGCAGAAACCATGGTCTTTTACAGCAGTACCTATAGGAGCCCACTCTTTATTATTTAGGTCTATATCATTTGCCAATACTATCTGTTTACCAGTAAAGTAATCTTTACCTTCATTTACCTGTACTGCTATCCACGCAAGCTCATACGCATCTTTTACTGTATAAGTCTTGCTTGTTTCATCATATTTAGGAGCATAGTAAGATTCACCGTCCCATTTGCTATTGTCTTCTATTACAACAAAACCCTCTCCAAGATTGGCAGGGATTGAAGCACCATCTTCAAGGAAGATACAAGTCAAAGCGTCTGCATTATCATCCGTACGAGAGATATTTGAAATTGTTCCGCTTACTCTTACGTTACCACCTTTTACTTTCAATGTATTGATAGTTACATCTGCTCCTACTACAAGAGTATTGGCTGCTGTGTGTGCAGTAACTTCGTCATAAACAGTTCCTTCACCGTTTGATTCAAGCGTAACGGTAGAATTTGGAAGTATGATTTCAAAAATGTTGTTGGAATTAGGATCTGAAGAAGCAGCAATAGTAAGCTCATCTGTAACATCACCTTCTGTACCTTCCTGGATAGTAACTACCGCTCCCTGTGGGATAGGCTCAAACGCAAGAGTAGTAGGAGCTGTGCCCTGTGGCAGAGTGATAGTAGGGTCTGTCTCGTCTGGTGCTACTGTCACACTCAACGATGTCTTACCATCTGCCAATGCGTCATTGGCTGCAGCAGTACCTGTAACTTCGGTAGGGATAACACCTGTCACAGCGTCCAGAGTAAGGGTAGATTTGTAGCGAATGCTTCTTTCGGCTACCAGTGCTTTGGTTTTAAGAACTTTTACGTCTGTACCGTTGCCTATAGCTAGCTGCAATGAGCTATAATCATCTACTGGTATAGGGAAATAGAATGTCTTGTTTGTAAGTTCGCTCGCAGCATCAAATGTGATAGTGATTACTTTACCCGTAGCAGCAGATGTTGCCACCATAGTAGGGTTACCATCTGCATCAAATGTAATCTCACAAGGACCTGCTACAACTTCATCACCCTTTGATGTAAGAATGGCTTTGTTGTAACCAGCAGGTATGTTGTTTACAGTAATACCCATAAGTGCACCTGCATTCTTGAATGTGATAGCGGTACTCTTTGATGTAGATTTGATAAGTGATGCCATAGGAGCTCCACCTATGCCATTTTCTGTATACGCATAGGTATCTGCCATATTAATAGACATCTTGTCTCCATCATATGCCGAAGAAACAGCATATGGATAAAGAGCCGCAAGTTTTTGTGTACCCTCTATCATTACATCAAATGTAGCCTCGGCAGTTCCCTGGCCAGTAGCGATAGTACCTTCATTGTTTGTGATGTTGCTACCGTCCTGTGCAAAGACAGAAATAGCATCATCATCTCCCCATACGACTTGAAGACCACTAAGTGTGGTTTTTGTCTGTGGAGCAGTAGTAGGCAATGTAGCTGTTATAGTTTCTTTTGAGGTGAAACCTGTACCCACATTGTCTTTTTTACAGGCTGCCAGCATAACTATACCAGCAACCAATGCCAATAAGACTTTTTTATTCATAATTGTATTGATTTTTTATAAAGATTTTTTACCAGTTTTCATCTTCATAAGATGTAGCAAATCCTTTTTCTACCTCTACTTCCACAACCTCCACACTGGGAGATTCATAATGGCTGTTTGTTTTTTTCATACGATATGTAATTTTATAGTTAATGAAATTATTTATTTTCTCGCCTTTATTATTGATAATCACATAGTTGTATTCCTACGCACACCCCCACGCAACACATATATATACAATTACTATAGTATACAAATATACTACCCCCCCCCCGAATTTCAAAAGGATTTTAACATTTATTTTTCAATATT
>JAFYKQ010000023.1 GCA_017537565.1 Flavobacteriales bacterium | reverse complement strand
TTAACTCTACTGGTAAGGCCGTTTACCTAGACTTCAAGTATGCTATACAGCGTTATGGTGGTATAGAAGCTCACCAGAAAGGTATAGAAAATCCTACAGAACAGCAGATATACGACCTAGGTAAAAAGGTAGTAGAAGAGAAATATGGTAACTTGTTCCAGATGTATGAAATGATTACAGATGATGATCCATATGTAACTCCTATGATGATTTATCCTGCGGTTCACTACACAATGGGTGGTATATGGGTAGACTACGAATTGATGACTACTATCAAGGGTTGCTACGCATTGGGTGAATGTAACTTCTCTGACCACGGTGCAAACCGCCTAGGTGCATCTGCATTGATGCAGGGTCTGGCAGATGGTTACTATGTACTTCCAAACACTATCTCTAACTACCTAGCAGACGAAATCCACACAGGTCCTATACCTACAACTCTTCCAGAGTTTGACGCGGTAGAAAAAGACGTTAAGGACCGCATAGAAAAACTTATGTCTATAAAAGGTACCAAATCTGTGGATTCATTCTCAAAACGTCTGGGTAACATCATGTGGAACAAAGTAGGTATGGGCCGTACAAAACAGAGCCTTACTGAAGCCATAGAAGAAATACGTGCATTGAGAGCTGAATTCTGGAAAGACCTATTTGTGCCAGGAGAAGCAAATGCGCTTAACCCAGAATTGGAAAAAGCAGGTCGTGTGGCAGACTTTATGGAATTGGGTCAACTTATGGCTATGGACGCTCTTTCACGTGAGGAATCTTGTGGTGGTCACTTCCGCGAAGAACACCAGACAGAAGACGGTGAAGCAAAACGTGATGACGAAAACTTCTCTTATGTATCTGCTTGGCAGTGGGTTGGAGATAGCATAGACAATGCTGTACTTCACAAAGAGCCTCTGGTATATGAAGAAACCAAAGTTCAACAACGTTCATATAAATAATAGGCTTGCCCTGTTTTAAGATTTTGTTTAAAGTAAAAAAGAAAAAGTTATGTCTGGAAATATGAATCTGACACTTAAGATTTGGCGTCAGGCCAATGCCCAAGCCAAAGGCGAGCTTAAAGAGTACAAGATGACTGGTGTATCACCAGATATGTCATTCTTGGAAATGTTGGACGTTCTTAACGAACAGCTCGTAGAGAAAAAAGAAGAACCAGTGGTATTTGACCACGACTGCCGCGAAGGTATATGTGGTGCTTGTTCGTTGGTTATCAACGGACGCCCTCACGGACCTGTACGTCGTGTGACTACATGTCAGTTGCACATGCGTAAATTCAAGGACGGCGATACTATCTACATCGAACCATATCGTGCCAAAGCGTTCCCTGTAATCAAAGACTTGATGGTGGACCGTAAGGCTTACGACCGCATACAGGCTGCCGGTGGTTTCATATCTGTAAACACTAGCGGTAACCCTACCGATGCCAATGCTATCCTTATCAAGAAAGAAAATGCAGACCGTGCGTTTGCAGCGGCTTCTTGTATAGGTTGTGGTGCTTGTGCGGCAGCGTGTCCTAATGCAAGTGCTATGTTGTTTGTAAGTGCAAAAGTATCACAGTTTGCACTTCTTCCACAGGGACGTGTAGAGGCTACTCGTCGTGTTAAGAACATGGTAGCACAGATGGACCACGAAGGTTTTGGTAACTGTTCAAATACCGGTGCTTGTGAGGTTGAATGTCCAAAAGGCGTTTCATTGGAAAACATAGCACGTATGAACCGCGAATACCTAGCTGCTAGCTTTGTACCAGAATCATAGAGTAAAAAACTCTTTATAAATGGGACGCCCCGCACGTGAGTGCGGGGCGTTTTTTATGATGTAGGGTAAATAGTTTTATTATGTAAAAATGTAAGTTTTTTTTTGTAGACGCGTTTTTTTTATTAACTTTACCCAGAGAAAAATAGTGTAATATAAATTATGACGCGTATGAAAAAGTATTTATCATTGATGTTATGCATATCTATACTGCTGTGTGGGTGTGCTGAAAAAGCCGCTACTTATACCCCCAAAGATGTTAAGACTATAAATGTAGATATGTCGTCTGTGCAGTATAATGCAGATGTTATATCTATGATAGACACATCGTGGTATAAGATAGTACCATTGGAGACGACAGAACATTCCCTGGTAGGCGGGAAGATAAAAAATATATATTACAGAAACAATCGTCTATATATATGTGAAATGCAGACAGAGAGTGTGCTTATATTTGACGATAGTGGAAAATTCATATCCAAAATCCAAGCCAGAGGAGAGGGACCAGGTGAATACTTGCGTATATCTTCTGTGAGAATAAATGATAAAGGCATATACATTTATGATGATATGGGACTCAAAGTGTTACATTTTGATTTGGACGGTAACTATGTGGATAGATACTCTTTACGTGATTGTCATAAAAAGGCATTGGTTCCTCATTATGTGTTCTATGTAGGGGATAGGATATATGTGGCAGACCAATTATTAAGAGATGCAAAGCCTAAATATGGTGCTCCTCACAAGGTGTGTGCCATAGATATGGTGGGAGACAGTGCCGTCTATACCAAATATCTGCCGTATGATTTGAGTGCCGCACCATCATTTCAGTTCTATCTCAGAGACCAGAAATATGCTATAAATAAAGATGGTGAGGTGCATTTTATGTGTGATAGAACAGATACAATATATGTAGCGACAAAAGACGAGGTGCGTCCAGCTTACGTATTGGATTTTGGTAAATATAATCTGCCAGAATCTATGAAAGGTGAAGAAAGCATAAGAAAAATAAGAGAAAATCCCGACTATGGAAAATATATATGGGAGATAACCCACCTCATGGATACAGATAAATACCTCATAGCGAAATTTCATTATGAAAGTGATGAAGTGAAAAAAAGAAAAGAGGATGAAAAAACAGCTTCAAACGTGAGTTTTGAAGAGCAAGTAAAAAACTCTTTGACATTTGTTCACTGGGTAGTATATGAAAAAGAGACAGGGAAAACGACACTGATAAATGATATGATGCTACCTGTATTTAAGGGGTATAGAAAATTCATTCCTAAGGATGCAGATGGGGAATATCTTATAGATTGGGTGTCTGTTTTTGTGCCTATGATTGGTAAAGATGGTAAGATGAGGCACGTTTCTATTCCAGATAATCCTCGCTATGAACGAGAACTAAACGAGGTGTATTCCTCCATAACTCCCAATAGCAAC
>JAFYKQ010000022.1 GCA_017537565.1 Flavobacteriales bacterium | reverse complement strand
AGACCAGAATAAAGACCAAAATAATCAGAACGACCAAAACCAAGACAACAAAGACCAGAATAAAGACCAAAATAACCAGAACAACCAAAACCAAGACAACAAAGACCAGAATAAAGACCAAAATAATCAGAACGACCAAAACCAAAATAACCAAAACGACCAGAATAAAAATCAGAATAATAATAGCGGCGGCGGTCAAAATCCTCCACCACCACAACAACGTCCTCTGTCTTCACAAGACGAACAAATGCTCAATGCCATAGCAGGAAAAGAAAAAGAGACACAGGAAAAAGTCAAGGGAGAGAAAGTGCAGGGAGTTGGCAAAAAATCCACCAAAGATTGGTAACTTTGTATTTTAAGAATTTATGATGATAAGAAATATGAACATCGTTACGCATATATCCAGAGCAAGCAGGACTTTGCTTTGGATATTGCTCTCTTATGTGGCTGTGGGAAGCATTACACTCTATGCACAAGACGAGAGCATAGTGAGTGCCATCGTCAGCAAGAAAAAGATGGCGGTGAACGAAAACATCTCATTAGAGATAACCGTAAAGGACGACATGGAAAAATTCATTCCTCCTGTCCTTTCAGATTTCAATGTGCTATCTGGTCCCAATCAGTTCACCAGTATGTCATATAACAACATCAATGGTCGTTCACGTATGGAGCGTAAGACTACCATCTCCTACATACTGCAACCATTGCGTGAGGGACAGGCTGTCATAGGGCCCGCCATAGTGATAGTAGAAGGAAAAGAACACAGTACAGCTGGCATAACGATAGAGGTAGGCCCAGCTATACAGGGACAGAACACTGCTTCATCGGCACATTCTTCTACTGGTGCACCTATACTTAACACCCCTTCTCGTGCATCAGAAAACATACATCTGGTGGCTTCTCTTTCAAATCCTTCGCCATACATAGGAGAACCTGTTACGGTTACATATAAACTGTACTATCGTGTAAATATAGGACAGACTATGGTTAATTCTATGCCAAAATTTGATGGATTCTGGACACAAGCATACCAAGAAAAAGACCTACCAAATAACGAAGGTGTACGCGATTATTACAAAGATGAACTATATAACGTGGTCATCTTCTACAAGACTATGCTCATACCACAGAAAGCTGGAGAGTTCAACATCTCACCACTATCTGTAAATATGATAGCCGAGGTAAGTACAGGGCAGTATGACTGGTTTGGCGAAGAGATAACACGTGCATCACAGCTCACGATAAACAGTAATCAGTTAAAGATAAATGTACGTGCGTTACCTAGTGCAGGACGTCCAGATAATTTCAATGGAGCGGTAGGTGAATACACGATAGAAAACACTCTATCTCCAGATAATCTCAACGCTGGCTCTTCATCTACATACAGCATCAGCCTTAAAGGTACGGGAAACCTACCTCTTGTAAATATGCCTACGGTAACATTTCCACAAGAGATAGAAAGTTATGACCCTCAACAGACTCGTGATACTCGTCTGGGAAGTAGTAACATACAGGGAAGTCTTGATGTGAAGTATCTGCTCATACCTCGACTTAAAGGCACTTACACCATTCCATCGGTAGATTTTTCATACTTCAACCCAAAGAGTGGCAAATATGTTACACTTAAAAGCAGTGAAAAGACACTTACCGTGACGGGAGACGTAGTGAATAACTCGGCTACAAATACGCCTGCCACTACCGCCCCTCAATCTACCAAGACAGATGTAAACTACCTTACAGACGATATACACTACATACAACACGAGAACCGTCTGGAACAGAAAAACATCGACAAATGGTATGAGACGTGGATTTTCACTCTTCTCGCTCTTCTACCTATCGCAATGATACCAATAGCTGTGGGTATAAAATTCTACACATCTAGGGTAGAGAGAAATTCTCCTGCCTCACGAGCCAAACGAGCTGCAGCGAGTGCCAAAAAGAAATTGGCTAGGGCAAAAAAAGCATTAGACCGCGGGGACTATGCAGCATTTTATGGCGAGATGGAAGATGCTGTGTATAGCTTCATTCTGGACAAATTAAAAATCCGTCGCAGTGATGCCTCGATAGAGAACATAGGCGGCCGTCTTATCTCTCGTGGTGCCAACCCCGAGATTGCCGCTCGTCTTATAAAGGTATTGGAATCTTGCCAGATGGCTCGCTATGCCGGTTTTTCTTCGTCTACTGCACAGGAAGATTACACTGCTGCACGTATAGCGATAGAAGACGTAAATAAAAGTATCAAAAACTAATCATCACAAGGAGTACACATGAGAAAGACGATACTTGGAATAAAAAATATCATTTGTATGGCAGTTATTATCCTTTCGGGATTGACTGCCCAAGCACAAAACGTAGATACATTGTTTGCACGTGGGAATACGGCATATAAAAATGGCGACTACCAAGAGGCTGCACAGGCATACCAGACTATACTTTCGGCAGGGTACCACAGTGCTGAACTCTATAATAATCTAGGTAACGCATATTACCGTTTGGGCTATATAGCACCTACCATATTGGCTTACGAGAGAGCTGCTCTTCTAGACCCATCAGACAAAGACATAGAGCACAACCTAATGCTAGCACGCCGTAAAACGACCGATAATATCGTCCCACTAGACGCTTCGCTTACATCTCGCGTATGGGAGGCTATGGTGGGTATGTTTACAGCCAGCACCTGGGGAGTGATAACGATAGTATTCCTATGGGTATCTGGGATATTATTTGTGCTGTTCTTATATGGTGGCAATGTAGGCGTACGTCGTACATCTTTCTATCTATTTATCATATTTATGGCACTTTCGGGGATTTTTTATGCTATGAACCGCAGTGCACACGATAGAACAAATGACTGCCCATATGCCATTCTTACAGCTACAAATGTTACAGTCAAGAGCGAACCAAGTGATGTGGGTGGCGATGCGTTCTCTATCCACGAGGGCGCCAAATTTGCGATAGAGGAAACACTGGACGATTGGTATAAGATACGTCTGGCCGATGGCAAGACCGGTTGGTTGCCTATATGGGCTGCCGAAAAGATATAATAACTATTAGGACATAAAAAAAGGGCGAGCCTTTGGCTCGCCCTTTTTTTATGTTTACTATGGTATCATATCATCTGTAAAACTAGACAGAGAGTCCAACATTACATCGGCTATACCATAACGTTTATCACCGCGAGACTCTGCTGCTGGAACTGCTACCGTGTACATACGTGCGGCCTTTGCTGCCACTACCCCATTGACAGAATCTTCAAAAACTATACACTCCCACGGTTCTACTCCCAGTCTTTCGGCACATAGGATATAAATCTCTGGATGTGGTTTACCATAATCCACCTCTTCGCCGGTACACATCACCTCTATACTTTCTCCTATACCTACTCTCTTTATAAAATTGACCGCTACCCTACGTGGAGTAGATGTGGCAAGCCCTATTCTAAGTCCCCATTTTACGGCCTTTTGGAGAATGTTATCTATACCGGGCAGCACACGTCCACTCTCCAATACCAATTCGCTTACACGGTCACATACCATACCTTCTATCTCTTCTTTTGAGTAAGAGACCGGATTTTCGTCCCACACGCGTGATACTATATCTCCTATTCTTACTCCCTGGTAACGCATCACATCATCACGAGTATAAGGTATGCCTACACGCTCCATCACTTCCATCGAAGCCTGTCCCCAGAATGGTTCAGAGTCTATAAGCACCCCGTCCATATCAAATATTATAGCCTTACTGTTCTTCATTCTATTATCCATTTTTAGAATTACAAAATTAGAGAAATTTATCTACTTTTGTGATACTAAATTACTATCGTATATCTCTTGACATTATTATGAAACACTATTTGATACCTATTACAGCTATACTGCTATCTATATTCTCCTGCGGGCAGACAAAAGAAGAACCCACATATATCCCATCACAAACGGTATCTATACCAGATGATGCTATAACATTTGATTTTGATTCACACCTATATTTTAATGTAAAGATAAATGATTCTATAGATGCACGGCTGGCCTTTGATACAGGGAATACAGGACTTTTACTGGACAAAGAATTTTATGACGGCTCTTTCGGTAGCAGCCATACACTCTCCATTGCTATGGTAAGCGGTGCTGGCAGCAAGACAGAACGTGCTTCCATAGATATGAAAGCCTGGAATTACAGCATAGGGAAGTATAATCGTAATGAAAATATGGCTGTGGTTCTAGACTTGCGTTCTATATTGGGTGATGAAGTAGATGGATTGTTAGGTATGAATATGGTAAAAGATAGTATAGTTGAAATCTCCTATGACGATTCATATATGAGGTTTTTACCCTCTTCTTTCACTCCCGATGATAGTTACACACATATCCACGGGTCTTTTCTAGACGATAATCACTCTCGTCTTATAATGCCAGCCAAGCTAACGATAGATGATAACACAGTGATAGACGGCCGTTTCCTACTGGATACAGGAGCTGGCACAGGTATAATCATAGGAGCCAAAACATCTGGCAAATACCTGTTATCTGAAAAACTTCCCAACGCCAAATTATCTCACCTTGCCAATGGAGGCGTGGGAGGAGAAACACGAGATTATTTCTCTCCTATCAAGGAAATAGAGATAGGCGGCTATAAGATATGTAATGATATCATCTATTTCTCAACCGATGACAAAGGTGCTATTTCAGACGACAGATATGACGGCATCATAGGGAACGCTATCCTCAAACGATATGACATAATTATCAATTTCTCTACTGCCGATATATACATACGTCCATCGTCATATTTTCCCTTACCTTCACCTAAATATGGCACAGGACTCACCCTCACACGTAGAAACAAAAGCTATGGGACTTGGGTGGTAAACGGTGTTGTAGAAGACTGTAACGCACATAAAGCTGGGATAAAAAGCAATGATATGATACTATCCATTAACGGGAAGACAATAGAAAATATTGACAATAAGACACTGGAAGAAATGAGCCATAACGCCGAAAAATGGACTGTCAAAATATTAAGAGGGGAGAATGTAATAGAAGTAAACTTTGAAAAAGACGTTTTATAAGTCCTATCTTTACCATCTCACATAAAAAAAACGGATAGACTATGTCTATCCGTTTTTGTAGTATTCAAAAACGCAATTATATCGTTTTCTTTTGACCGATAAGAAGAGTCGT
>JAFYKQ010000021.1 GCA_017537565.1 Flavobacteriales bacterium | reverse complement strand
TTACCTGTAAGAGCACGCAAGTAGAATATACGAGCGCGACGTACTTTACCGCTCTTATTAAGCTCTATCTTCTGGATAGCAGGCATATTGAATGGGAAGATACGTTCTACACCTACTGTTCCAGACATCTTGCGGATAGTAAATGTTTTGGTAGCTCCCTGTCCACGCAACTGTATAACTACACCGCGGAAGAACTGAGTACGTGTTTTGTTACCCTCACGGATTTCGTAGTACACAGTGATAGTATCACCGGCACGGAATTTTGGGTATTCTTTTTTCTCTACGAATGAATCCTGTACGTATTTAACTAAATCCATTTTATGTTAAATGATTAAAATGTTATACTCGAAACCTACATACACGTCCCTCGTCAGAGGTAGGCACGAGGCGATATGAGAGTCTCCCATATCAGGATGCAAATGTACCACCATTTTTTCAATTTACCAAACATACTTAAAAATATCTCACATCATTTTTTACTTACCTTTTAAGACACTATATTTGCACCCACATATGCCCACAGAAGGGCTTTACAAACACGATGAAAATATCCAGATACATATATCACCTACTGGCCATAGCCGTCATCATAGTATGGGGTTCGACTTTTGTATCGACCAAGGTTCTCATAAACCAAGGTATGCACCCCGATGAGATATTTTTTTACCGATTTATCATAGCTTATATAGGAATATGGTTCTGTGGACGCCAAAGACTATGGGCAGAAAACATCACAGATGAAATACTGCTGGCATTGGCTGGTATTATGGGAGGTTCGCTGTACTTTGTAGGAGAGAATCGCGCTCTTGAAATAGCTCAAGCATCAGACGTATCATTCATCGTGTCCACCACACCACTGCTTACAGCCTGGGGAGCTTTTATATTCTTACGCAAAAAGCAGAACACACTGTTTTACATCTCTTCTCTGCTGGCACTAGCAGGCGTGGCAATGATAGTTTATAACGGCAGTTACTCTATGGATATAAATCCTGTGGGATATGCACTTGCTCTTATCGCGGCAGTAGGTTGGGCGGTGTATAGCATCGCTGTAAAAAAAGTGGAAGACCGCTACTCAAACATCTTTATAACCCGCAAGATTTTCTTCTATGGGGTTATCACCATACTGCCCCTGCTATGGATAAACCGTCACGAGATGTCATCTCCTGCATCACTTATAGAAAATACTGCAATAGTAGGCAACGTGTTGTTTCTGGGAGTATTGGCTTCACTCGTATGCTTTATATTGTGGAATATAGTACTGCGTCATCTAGGCGTCGTTGCCTCGACTAATTATCTATTTCTAAACCCAGTGGTAACACTCGTAGCTTCGTTTATATTTCTAGATGAAAAGATAACATCGATGAGCATCATAGGTAGCATAGCAGTCCTAGCAGGAGTTATCATCGCCACCAAAAACTCTACCGACTAATCACGTATATACCTGGCAGTATAGGACTCTTTGCACTCCTTCATATCTTTTACTCGCCCTGCAAAGACTACCTCTCCTCCCTTGTTACCCCCCTCGGGGCCTAGGTCTATCACATAGTCTGCACAACGCACCACATCGGCATTATGTTCTATCACTATAATACTATGCCCACGACTTATAAGCGTATCAAATGCCGCAAGCAGTTTTTTAACATCATGGAAATGAAGCCCCGTAGTAGGCTCGTCAAATATAAAGAGTGTACGCGTCGTGAGTCGTCCCTTACCCAGATATGAAGCCAATTTCACACGTTGAGCCTCCCCTCCCGAAAGCGTCGATGAAGGCTGCCCCAGTCGTATATATCCCAGTCCTACGTCTTGCAATGGGCGTAATTTTTCGGCTATTTTTTCCTGACCATTGACCGCAAAGAAATCTATCGCTTCGTCCACCGTCATATCCAGCACATCAGATATGTTCTTCCCTGCAAACGTTACTTCCAGCACCTCACGTTTGAAACGTTTGCCACCACACACCTCACACGTAAGATGAACATCGGCCATAAACTGCATCTGAACCACTACTTCGCCATCACCTTTACATACTGGGCAACGTCCCTTATCGGCATTAAAACTGAAATGTTGAGCGGTAAAACCTCTCACCTTGGACAGTTTTTGTGAACCGTACAAGGCACGTATATCATCATAAGCCTTGACATACGTAACAGGATTTGACCTCGATGACTTACCTATGGGGTTCTGGTCAACCATCTCTACCGCTCCTATGGCATCTATATCTCCACACACCTCACTACATTCACCTACTCTCTCTCCCGTATCATTACACACGCGCGAAAGCGCTGGATAAAGTATATCCCTCACCAGTGTACTCTTACCACTACCCGATACACCTGTCACCACCGTCAATACCTCCAGCGGAAAACGCACATCTATATTTTTAAGATTATGTTCACGGGCTCCTCTTACCTCTATATAACGTCTCACAGGACGTGGAACAGCGGGAGCCTCTATTCTCAATGTTCCATTCAGGTATTTTGCCGTAAGAGTATCGGCCTTTACTATATCTTTTCCTTCCCCACAATAAACGACCTCACCCCCTGCATTACCCGCCAATGGGCCTATATCTACCAGCACATCGGCAGCACGTATCACATCGGCATCGTGTTCTACAACGACCACCGTATTTCCTGCATCTCGCAATGCACGCAGGACATCTATCAGTTTTTCTGTATCACGAGGGTGCAGTCCTATAGACGGTTCGTCCAGCACATAAAGAGAACCAACAAGTGAACTACCCAACGAAGTCGCTATGTTTATCCTCTGGCTCTCTCCTCCCGAAAGCGTAGATGATGCACGATTAAGCGTGAGATAATCCAGCCCTATCCTGCACATAAAATCTAGACGGGAACGTATCTCATACAAAAGACGTTCTGATAGTTTTTCCTCATACTCTGTAAGTTCTATCGCATCAAAGAACTCCTTGAGTTCTCCTAGTGGCATCTCTACCAGTTCTGTTATAGAACGCCCCGATACCTTTACATAGGAGGCTTCTTTTCTCAATCGCAATCCTCCACATTCTGGACAGGTGGTCTTACCGCGATATTTGGCCGCCATTATACGGTAGTGCATCTTGTAGGATTCTCTATCGAGCATTGCAAAAAAATCATCTATCCCAGCAAAGTATTTACAACCGTGCCACAGCATATCTTTTTCTTCTCCCGTCAATAGGTAATATGGTTTATGGATAGGAAAACGGGATACATCGGCTGTATTTACCACAGCATCTCTCCATCGCCCCATTTTTTCTCCTCTCCACGGTGCCACCGCATTCTGATACACCGATAGCGAAGTATTGGGCACCACCAACGATTCATCTACACCCAGCACCCTGCCAAATCCCTCACATCTAGGGCAAGCGCCCAGCGGTGAATTATAAGAGAAAAGATGTATAGACGGTTCTATAAATGTAACTCCATCTGCCTCATATCTATCTGAAAAATCTCGTCCTTCTTCGCCTGCCGCACTCACATTATCTACCCTCATACAACCCTTACCTTCATAGAAGGCAGCACTCACGCTATCAGCTATGCGGGCACGCGTACCTTCGTCATAATGCACCACTGCTCTATCTACCAACAGGTCAAACTCCTTCACATCATAATCCACCGCAAAAGACAGCAAATCCTGTATCTTTACCGTCTGTCCTCCCATACGCACACGCGAATATCCTTGCAGGGAGAGATTTTTTATAGCATCTATAAACGTACGACCTTCGGGGATAACATAACGCGACGTTATCTCTACCTGTGTCCCTTCTGCAAACGACATTACATAATCCATAACGTCATCGATTGTTTCTTTTTTAACCTCACGCCCCGTTACCGGCGAATACGTACGCCCTACACGGGCATATAACAGTCGTATATAATCATAGACTTCGCTGGAAGTTCCTACCGTAGAGCGAGGGTTGGACGTGTTTACCTTCTGTTGTATGGCTATGGCAGGAGAGATACCCTTTATGTATTCTACACGGGGTTTATCTATACGCCCCAGGAATTGGCGGGCATATGAAGAAAGGCTCTCCACATATCGTCGCTGCCCTTCCCCATACAGAGTATCAAATGCCAATGTACTCTTACCACTACCCGATAGTCCTGTCATTACTATAAGACGACCGTGTGGCAGAGCGACATCTATGTTTTTAAGATTATTCATAGATGCTCCCTTGACTATGATATATTCCCTAGGGTCAAGATTTTCTATATTTTCCTTCATATTTCTCTCTTTTACCATCTTATAAAGATAAACAGATTTTACCTATGACATAGGATATTTTATCTCCAAAAACGCACGCCTGCGGCGTGCGTTTTTGGGAGTATTTACAGCTATTATTCTTCTATGCGAATGGTTATAGGGCCAGTAGGGATAAATCCATCTTTTTCCAGATTTGCTGCTGGCACCAGTGTAAGACCTTCTTCTGGCACCGCATAATACATCATAT
>JAFYKQ010000020.1 GCA_017537565.1 Flavobacteriales bacterium | reverse complement strand
GGTGGGGAATACTGGGACTGCTGGGTTGGTCTTACCTGGTATGTTCTGTGCTATATGTCATACTGAAAGAATCACTATGGAAAAACGGTGTAGCACTGGCCATAATGGTAGCTCTATGTATCCTTACATTTAACGGAGTATTCAAAGGTGTGTGGATAGCTTACACATTCCCTAGCCAACCTGTTCTATACACACTTACTATGGCTGGTGTGGTATGTAGCCTAGTGATGAGACAATATGCCCGCCCCGAAGCTCCTTGGAAATTTATAGGCATTCTAGCGGTGAGTGCTGTAGTGTGCGCTGTGGCTGGATATGTATGTCACCAGCACTGGATAGTATCCAAAATCCAAGCTACTCCTACATGGTTGTTCTACTGTCTGGCTATATTCCTGCCTCTGTATGCTATCATATATTATGTATGTGATACTTTGCGTGCCGAAAAGGTATTTGCCCCTATAAAACCAGCCGGAACTCACACTCTTACCTGCTATATGATACCTTACATTGTAGCTGGTGTGATGGGCGTTATGCACTGGCATTTCCCTGACTGCACATATGAAGGAGCGTGGGGTGTCGTT
The DNA here is from genome assembly GCA_017537565.1 of Flavobacteriales bacterium. Taxonomy (GTDB): domain Bacteria; phylum Bacteroidota; class Bacteroidia; order Flavobacteriales; family UBA1820; genus Merdimorpha. Next base: position 16,063 of record JAFYKQ010000020.1, on the reverse strand, counting down.
CGTTGCGTGATATTCTCAATATCTGTGGTATGGATAGCTTATGGTATGGGTAAGATACATATCAAACTCAAAATATAATCACCAAAAGCAACGGCGATAAAAAAGCGGCACCCTGCGGGTGCCGCTTTTTTATCGCCATCATTTCCAGTAAGACTATTTCATATGTACGTCCAGTTGAGGGAATGGTATCTCAATACCTTTCTGAGCAAATGTCTTATATACCTTTTCATTGGTGTCAAAATAAACACCCCAATAGTCCTCACTCTTAACCCACATACGCACCACGATATTTATCGAACTTGCCTCCATAGAATTAAGCCCTATGAAATATGCAGGCTCTTTAAGCACACGAGGGTCTGCATCCAGGATTTCAGATATGACCTGTTTTACATTGTCATAGTCCTCGCCATATGCCACCCCGAATACTTGGTCCACACGGCGTAAAGACTCTTTGGAATAGTTGTTGATAATACCCGTTGACATAGCTCCGTTGGGTAGGATAATGTTTTTATTATCCACAGTAGAAAGCACGGTAGAGAACAGTGTGATGGCCTTTACCGTACCAGACTGCCCCTGTGCTTCTATGTAATCACCTACCTTGTAAGGTTTGAGCAAAAGAACAAGTACACCACCTGCAAAATTCTGTAATGTACCGCTCAATGCCATACCTATCGCAACACCAGCCGATGCAAAAAGAGCTATAAATGACGATGTATTGATACCCAATATACCTATCACCGTGATGATAAGGATAAACATCGCCACTATGCTGAACATAGAGCCAAGGAATGAAGCCAGCGAAGCATCTACATTTTTCCTTTCAAAAATCTTGTGAATGATACGCTCCAACTTCTTTATAAGCCAACGTCCCACATAGAAAACTAGAACTGCTAGCACTATGCTTGCCAGTGCCGAAAGCGTTCCCGAAACTACTTTATCCACCACATCTTCCAGTGTGAGAGCCTCCATAGAAACTATAAGGTCTTTAAGTGATGTAGGTGATTGCAGGCTATCTGCTACGGCTTCCTTTACAGGTTCTACAGCTTCCTGCATAGAGATAATGTATTTAAAAATGCTCATAATTTTATAAATAAGTTTAGTTATACATTATTGAATTCCTATGAACACAAATATACAACTATCATCATCATTTTTATTATTTATCGGTAAAATAGGAAATAAAATTTCACATATAAACCAATGCCTCTATATGAGGTTTCTCTCTCTCATACTCATATATGAAGATGAGGTTATCACCACGTGGTCTGCCAGACGGAAACCAAGCAAGACACAAGCTTTGGCTATCTGGTGGGTCATCTGCACATCGGCATCAGATACGGCCAGTGAGCCCGAAGGGTGATTATGACACAGATATAATTCCTGTGCTCCCAGTGCATATGCATAACGGAAGATGATACGACGGTCGGCCTCGGTACCGTTAAGCCCTCCTTGACTTATACGCTTGCGTGCCAACATACGTTTGGACACACCGACATAGACCACCCATAACTCTTCGTGGGATAACATTCCTATATCTGCCACCATAGATGTAAATACGTCTTCGGCACAATGGATAAAAGGGCGTATATTGACTTCGTTCTGGGCACGACGATATATCTCAAATGCGGCAGCTATCTCACTGGCCTTGACACGACCTATGCCCTTGATTCCACACAACTCACTGGCAGACATAGTAACCACCCTACGCAAGCTCCCTGCTGCCTCTTCCATCAATTGGGCAGCTATCTTACTGCTTCCACATATCATCGAGAGCAAATCCTCGTCTGTGGCAGCATCGGCTCCTACGTTTATAAACTTTTCTCTATCGGTAGATTTTTTATCCATAGTCTTTACATCTTTTACATTCACAAAAGTAGTAAGTTTATTCTTAATATACAGAAATTTTTGGTTAAAAAATAATCACAATTAAAAAACGAGACATTAGTGATGGCTTTCACTCTTTTTATTGCTAACTTTATATAAGAAATAACCCCAGTATAAACACAACTATGGAAACCATTACAGAAATCCCCACAAGGGAACTCTTGGCATACTATATGCTGATACTAGAAAAAGTAAGTTTTTCCCAGGAATTATTCTCACTTCAGTGTGATATGGCTATACGTGATTTATCCCCACATCATATAAAGATACTATATGAATGGGTACGAGATAACTACCCCGAAATGAAGAATTGTATATGCTGTAAACATTAGTTAAACCAATCCCATATAACCCCAAAACGTATAGTAGGGTCCAAATATGGGTGCCAAGGCGACGAGTAATAGTTTCTATTGCCTGGATTTATCCACGGTGTAACATTTTCCAGACGCAAGAAAAGACGCGTAGCTCTTATTTTAGCCGAAATTCCCAGGTCTATGTACGGGTAAGAACCTATCTCACGCACATCGGCGGTAGGTTGTAGGTTATATGCTGAAAGCAGAGGATTATACATAGGTGCCTTAAACGCCGAATAATATTTAAGCGTCAATGTTGGCATAAGTGTCATCGCCTTTTTAAACATAGGGAAATGTGCATATAGCGTAGAACGCAACATTATTTCTGGAAGAGGCATCACACTTGAACCCGAACTAACATTCTGGTATGTAAAGGTATTATCCCAACCAAATGCCTTGTAACGTAAATCACGATGCAGTGTAAGAGATAGAACATCTACCTTTTCACCATACTGTTGTGGGATACGCAATGAATCATAGTACACATAGTTGTCTATCGTTGTAAAATCCAGACGAGCGTCCAGTATCTTGGGGCTTTCAAACGACACACTCAATCTCGTAGCATTGATACGTGAAAAATCATTTTTCCAGTTAAAGTTTTCATATGAAGAACGATAGTACATACTTACCAGCGATGGATAATACGATGCATTCATAAAACTACCGCGTAACACATAGTCATCTGTAAGTTTAAAGTATGCCGAAATATCCAGTATGCTGGCTCCCGAGTATTCCCCCGAAAGATTATAATCAAATCTTGCATCGGCACCGAAATACTTGAACGGACGCCAACGTCCCATAAGATTAAGCGCTACCGTACCACCCTTCTGTGGTTCTACCTCCATAGATGAACCCACCGCCACCGTATCATAGTCATATGACGTAGAAGAATAACGTATCATTCCCTGTGCATATAGATTAACCAGTGGGAAATTTACTCCTGCACCAGCAGCCACCTCTACCGTGTTATATATAGAACTGTCTGACACGGGAGCTCCTGCATATACATTTGAACCATAGTAAGCCAGCGATTTTCTGGCCGTCTCACTATTGGAAGAGAATGCTGGGTCTGTGTAGCGGTATGTCTTATGGTCATACACCAGTTCATTGAGTAGTGTTACACGGAACGCACGAGGATTTTTCACCGCCGATGCAAATAAGTCATACTCCTGCATCACATAAATACGACTACCTCCCAGACGATTACCCACTACATCATCAGAACCAGATAACCTTACAGGTAACGTACGACGATATGAAAATTCCTTGTCATCACTGCGGAAGAGCGAGTCTCCCTCCTCGGTAAGGCCACCGTTCTCACTGGCCGAAAGGAACTGATATGTAAAGTGCCCCTTTATGCGGTAGCGATATGATTCTGTACGGTAGTTAAACGTCGATAGGAATTGCCCGTGATGAGTTTCAGAATAGTTATAAAGACCATTTGTACGTTTACCGCGATACCCTACCGAAAAATTGAATTTCTTTCCAGCATTTGCCGTAAAATTAAAGTCGAGTATCTGTCCCGTCATATTGGAAAAGACATTGGAATGATACATTATTTCAGACCACGGAGTCTTAACATTGAAATAACGTATATCATCTACCGTGTACCAATACATCTCTCGCGACTCCATACCATAGTCTGGAGTAAGCGTCGGTTTTATATCCAATACCATAGGTGTGTAACCTTCGGCTAGATTTGGGAATGGCATATAACCATACTCATCACGACGGGTAGGATTGACACGATAAATATCAGATATTTTAAGCGTAGTATCCACTATGCTGGTGTCACCTCGTGCCGATATGATTTTGTAAACCTGTATAGAGTCCTTATAACGATTGAAATATATAGTGCGTTCAGACGAACTGAGCCCTTGATTACGACGTATAGAGTCCTGCTGGAATTGCTGACGTTCTGTAAGCAATTGTTCTCCAAATATATTTGTCATACTGGAGTTCATACTATTCTCATAGTTCTGTGCATAGGCATAAGAAACGCTCACCACACATAGTACTATGAGCAGAAGGAAGCTATATAGATGATTTATCGTCTGTTTCATTTTGCAAAAGTAATTCATACTTTTCTAAATATAGGTATCTGATGTACTAAAATAGTTTGTGAGGTGGGAAAAATATCAACTTTCCTCATCTAATTCTGGAAGGACTTCTGCCACAGATAAAGTATCTGCCTGTGTATTTACAGGTGGTACATATTTCCCAAATAGTCGTTCGCTTACACTGATGAGTGTAGGCACCGAAAACGACCCGCGAGTAGCATTCTCCAGTATGATAACCGTTTTACCCTCACGTGGCAGACGCAGGAATCGGCCTCGGTAGCCGTGCCACCAACCGTTGTGATATACCACCATACGGTCTTTATATCCCTCATATATACGCCACCCATAACCATAAGGATGGACAGTATCGGTATAGTTCTTATATACTTTTCCTTCCCACTGTGGGCTCACCAGAAAACCAGCCGTAAGCGCTCGGTCAAATTTAAGCAGATCTTCCACCGTGGAATACACACCCTTGTCACCCAATACTCCGTCCAGGAAATTAAGTGCTTCTTCGGGTACACGTTGTCCAGAATACCCCATCGTCTGGTTTTGATGGCTTTTCATCTTATCTACCTCGGTAACAAAGAAAGTATTTTCCATACCCACCGGTTCAAATATGTTCTTATGAACCCAGGTAGCAAAACCCTCTCCCGTGATACGCTCTACTATACAAGCCAGCAGAGCATAGTTTGTATTGCAGTAGCGGTAATGATGACCTGCCGCCATATATGAACGTGGACGACGACGTATCATTATGGATAACATATCTTCGTTGCTCATAGGGCGACTTAAATCTTTCCACGAACCAAAACAGAACTTGGTATAATCGGCCAGACCACTCTTATGATTGAGCAACATTTCTACCGTAACACGACTATAAGGAAATCCCTGCAAGTAACGAGACACTGGTGAACTCAAGTCTATAAGACTATCCTGTGCCAACATTATGACGGCCGTAGCTGTGATAGTCTTGGATATAGAAGCTATCTGGAATACCGACTGAGTATTGAGACGTTCACGGGCAGAACGATTGGCATAGCCATATGCTTTGGTAAATATATGTGTGGTGTCTGCCACTAAAACTACTCCATTAAAGTATCCGCGTATAGAACGGTCGCGGAAATATCTGTCTATGGATTTTATTTTGTCTTCGGGGAACGATTCTGTAGGAAGAGCTACACGATACAGTTTGGCAAATTTGAATTCTACGTTTTCGGCAGCAGATGATGTCTTATGATCTTTACCAGCAGTAAATACCGCTGCTATGACTAGTAGAACAAGTGTATATATATATCTGCACGCCATATCTATGCTCTATAACATTATCTATCGTTATATTCTTTCATTATGACGTGAAACCATACGGTATAACTTTCGGGGTTGGAAGACATATCCTGCATCAAGTCGTCCATATCTACCCATTTCCACTGTGCTACTTCATCTGGGTTACATTGAGGGACACCGTCATAACGTCCCACATACACGTGGTCATATTCATATTCTGTAAGTCCTGTATCCAGCGTGGCACGATACACAAATTCAAATTTGTGTTCCAGTACAGTATCAAATCCCATCTCTTCTCTTAATCGACGATGAGCAGCATCTATCGTCTCCTCCCCAGGATATGGGTGAGAACAGCAGGTATTTGTCCATAAACCCTGTGAGTGATATTTATCCCACGCACGACGTTGCAACATAAGACGTCCTCCCTCATCAAACACCAATACCGAAAACGCACGATGCAAGTGTCCACCATCTCTATGAGCAGATAGTTTTTCGGCAACACCCATCTCTTTATCGTTTTCATCTACCAGTATGACCTGTGTGATGTCTTGCTTTATCATCAGTTATGGAATAATATAAAGATTAGTCTAGACGTTCTGTGAGACGTTGGAATTTGGAACGACGGTCGCGTCCTTCATATAGTATGCTGTATATGGTTTCCAGTATAGGCATATCTATATCATACTGCTGCATAAGCTGGTAAACACCATATGTAGCATAATAACCTTCGGCGACCATATTCATCTCTAGCATAGCACTCTTTACCGTATAACCCTTACCTATCATAGTACCAAACATACGGTTGCGGCTGAAGTATGAATATCCCGTCACCAGTAGGTCTCCCAAATATGCCGAATCCATCACATTGCGATGTTCTATGGGATATACCGTATCCAGAAAACGATTCATCTCGCGTATGGCATTGGACATAAGGACGGCCTGGAAATTATCTCCATAGTTAAGACCGTGTGCTATACCGGCTGCTATGGCATATATGTTTTTGGTGATGGCAGCATATTCCACACCTGCCACGTCTTTGGATAGTTTACACTTGATATACGGGCTAGAAAGATATGAAGCCATCTGTTGTGCATAGTCCTCACGAGGGCAGGCAACAGTAAGGTATGACAATCGTTCCATAGCCACTTCCTCGGCATGGCAAGGTCCTGTGATAGCTCCTATGTGTGAAGGGGCAACCTTAAATTTTTTGGCTAGATATTGGCCTATCACTATGTTTTTATCTGGTATAAGACCTTTGATAGCCGAAAACAGTATTTTATCCCTCATAGGGACTTTAAGTTTTCTCAACTCTTTTACCAAAAATGCCGATGGTATAGCAAAAACGACTATATCTGCACGAGATATAACGTCATTTATATCTGTGCTCAGGTATAATTTATCTGTATCAAATTCTACCGATGAGAGGTAGTTAAGATTGTGATGGTCGTGCAATATATGCTCCACAACCTGTTCTGTGCGTACATACCAACCCACTTTGGGCAGGTTCTCACACAACATCTTGACTATGGCTGTAGCCCAGGAGCCTCCGCCCACCACAGCTACTTTATAGCGAATATCATCCATTATAAGTGAATATTTGTGCAAAGGTAGGTCTTTTAGTTCACATATCCAATATGCTAACTATTATAGGGTTTATGATGATTTTCAGGCCGATGTAAGCAGCCTCCCCACATAACACAACAGCAACCCTACTGCTATGCTCAGCGTTATATAAAGCACCGTCACCATATATGCTTTTGCATCTGTCATACATAGACTTTCGTTCACAAAGGCCGAAAACGTCGTAAAACCTCCGCAAAATCCCGTCATCAGGAGCAGTCTAGTGCTATGTGATGATTCTCCTTCCAGAAGTCCATATAATAGACCTACTATAAAACAACCAGCGACATTTACCACAAATGTACCCCAAGGGAATACGCCTTGTGTTACCTTTTCAGATATGATAGAACTCACTAGATATCTCACGGCACTTCCTACACCACCTCCCAATGCTACTATGAGTAAAGATTTAATCATATGCACATTATATTATCTTATAAAATTGGTACGTATGACTGGTTCTTTTTCGGGCATAGGAATACCAGATTTTTTACCATTCTCTATGAGTCTTAACAGCCAAGCCATATTACGACCTATGGTACGCATCGTTTGCAAACCTTCCTCGTCGCGAGCTACATCTTCGGCCGTAGCTCCGTGTACCATATTCCAGTATTGTGATGGCACGGCTATCATACGTGATATACCTATGTATTTGTTTAGTTGGTCATAGGCGGCACTGCAACCCCCACGGCGAGCCGATACTACAACAGCAGCAGGCTTATATGCAAATGCTGGACTTCCAGCATATAGTACTCTATCCATAACGGTAGTCATTGCTCCACTGGCGGCAGCATAATGCACCGGTGAACCAAATATAAAGCCATCTACCTCTTCGGCTTTTTCTATGATGATGTTCACTATGTCGTTGTGTACGCAACGATGTTCCTTTTTACATAGCCCGCACGCTTGACAGCTAATGACGGGACGTACTCCTACGTGAAGGATTTCGGTTTCTATGCCCTGGGCATTAAGAGTTGAAGCTACTTCGCTCAGGGCTGTATATGTGCAACCAGATGTGTGTGGGCTACCGTTTATGAGTAATACTTTCATTTATGTATATCTTTATATGTTTGTAAGACAAATATATAAAAAACATTTTATTTATACAGCCTCTTCCACATATCATATCCACTATAAAAAACAGCCCCGCACTGTGTGCGGGGCTGTTTATCAAGTATAACACTGGATATTATTTCTGTGCTTTATCACCGCCTTCGCGACGTGGTGCTCCACCTTCGCGACGAGGACGGTCGTTACCGCCTCCGCGACGTTCAAATCCACGACGTTCTCCGCCGTTGTTTGGACGGGCTGGACGGGCTGGGCGTTCTACATATCCCTCTGGTTTTTCTTTAAGTGCCTTGAGAGATACTTTAAGACGTCCTTTTTCCTTGTCTATCTCTATAAGACGTACACGTATCTTATCTCCCACGTGTACATATTCTTCGGCGTTATCTACACGTTTCCAGTCCAGTTCTGATATGTGTAGCATAGCATCGCGGTTTGGACCAAGCTCTACTATCGCACCAAAGTCACGTACATCTGTTACCGTTACGTCATAGTCTTCTCCTATCACAGGGTCAAACGCTATAAGCTTAATCATAGAAATAGCAGCTGCCATACCATCTGGTGCAGTACCCAGTATCTCTACTTTTCCGCCTTCGGCTACTTCCTCTATAGTAACAGTAGTTCCTGTTTCTGCCTGTATGCGTTGTATCACTTTACCGCCTGTACCTATTATACCACCTATGCTGTCTTTAGGTACGATAAATGATTCAATCTTTGGAGCGTGGTCTTTAACCGTAGCACGTGGTTCTGGTATTACTTCACATATCTTACCCAGTATGTGCATACGTCCATCACGAGCCTGTGCAAGAGCATTTTTAAGTACTTCATATGATAGACCTTTAATCTTGATGTCCATCTGGCAGGCAGTGATACCATCTTCTGTACCTGTTACCTTAAAGTCCATATCTCCTAGGTGGTCTTCGTCACCCAATATGTCTGAAAGGATAGCATATTTACCTGTTTTTTCATCTGTGATAAGACCCATCGCTATACCAGATACTGGTTTTACTATCTGGATACCTGCGTCCATCAGTGCCAATGTACCAGCACATACTGTAGCCATAGATGAAGAACCGTTTGATTCCATAACGTTGGATACTACGCGTACTATGTATGGGCAATCGGCAGGGATAACTGCTTTAAGCGCACGATATGCCAGGTTACCGTGTCCTATCTCACGACGTGATACACCACGCATAGGTTTGGCTTCACCTGTACAGTATGGAGGGAAGTTATAGTGTAGGTAGAAGTTCTGTTTATACTGGAATGATACACCATCTACTTCGTTGGCATCTAGGCTTGTACCTAGTGTAACAGTACCCATAGCCTGTGTTTCACCACGAGTAAATACCGACGAACCGTGAGGCATAGGAAGATAATCTACCGCACCCCATATAGGACGTATCTGTGTAGTCTTACGACCGTCCAGACGTATTCCTTCGTCTAGGATAAGGTTACGTACAGCTTCTTTCTCTACATCGTGATAGTAAAGTTTAGCCAGTAGAACCTTTTGGTCATAGTTTTCGTCGTCTTCTTTTATATTTTCCTCTATGTAAGCGTCTATGATAGATGCAAATTTTTCACCGCGTTCAGATTTTCCAAGGCCCATCTTGGCAACTTCATATACAGCATCATATAGTTTTTTCACGTCCTCACGCAATTCTTCATCGTGAGTCTCGTGGCAGTATGTACGTTTCACCTGTGATGAAGGCACCTGTTCAGAAAGTGCTATCTGTGCAGCAACCTGTACTTTTATCGCTTCGTGAGCAGCGGCTATTGACTCTACCATCTCGTCTTCTGAAACAAATTTCATCTCACCCTCTACCATAGCGATAGAGTCCATAGTAGCACCTACCATAAGGTCTATATCGGCTCCTTCTAGCTGAGTCTTGGTAGGGTTGATGATGATTTGACCATCTACGCGAGCCACACGAACTTCTGATATAGGGCCGTCAAACGGTATATCTGAAACTGCCAATGCAGCAGATGCTGCAAGTCCTGCCAGTGAATCTGGTAGAGTCTCTCCATCATAAGATAGAAGCTGTACCACCACTTGGGTTTCGGCGTGATAGTCTGATGGGAACATAGGACGCAATACACGGTCTATAAGACGTGCCACGAGGATTTCTTCGTCATTTGGACGCATCTCGCGTTTCATAAAACCGCCAGGGAAACGACCTGCCGCAGGGAACTGTTCTTTATATTCTACAGTAAGGGGCATAAAGTCTGCACCCTCTTTACCTTCGTCGGCAGTAGTAACTGTACCCAGTAGGACTGTACCGCCCATACGAACTATTGCTGACCCAGCAGCTTGTTTGGCTATCACTCCTGTTTCTATGGTGATAGTACGACCATCGGCAAGTGTGATGGTTTGAATTTTTGGTTGTGGAACCTCCATAATGTTTACTCTTTTTACCCCTTTGCTCACCAAAGGGAAGCTACATTTAGCTTTGTTATTATAATCCTTTAAATTTTCCGTGCAAAGTTATCCAAAAATAACTGATTTTAACCCTATTGCACCCTTTTTAACAAGGAATAGGTTGTTTTTTATCATTTAGAACGACTTTTCATACTCTCACGACTGTACTCCTCCCACATAGAAAGAGCACGAGCCATATCTTCGGGCATAGCAGCCTCAAACTCCAACCACCGACCAGTAGTAGGATGTACAAATCCCAACGTATAGGCGTGCAATGCCTGTCGTGGAAGAACCTCCATCACATTATTTACAAATAATTTATAAGCCCCGCTCGTGGTGCCTTTGAGGATACGGTGACCCCCATAGCGTTCGTCTGAAAAGAGTGGGTGTTTATAATGTGTAAAATGTGCACGTATCTGGTGTGTACGCCCCGTTTCCAACTGACATTCCACGAGTGTTACATACCCATAGCGTTGCATCACACGATAATGTGTAACTGCCGTCTTTCCTACCTCTCCTTCATATGGGAAAACAGCCATCTGCATTCTATCCACCGGATGACGAGCTATATTCCCACGATATGTGCCATTGTCCTCTTCAAAATCTCCCCATACCAATGCTCTATAACGACGACGTATGCTGTGGTCAAAGAACTGACGTGCCAGGTGAGTCATAGCATATTCTGTCTTGGCTACTACCAGTAGACCGCTCGTGTCCTTGTCTATACGATGTACCAGCCCTGGGCGTTCCATAGCTCCCGCCGTAGGCAATTTACCAGAGTGATATGCCAATGCATTTACCAGTGTTCCCGAATAGTTGCCGTGACCAGGATGAACGACCATACCTGCCGCCTTGTTTACCACTATAAGTTCGTCGTCCTCATATACTATATCCAGAGGTATGTCTTGAGGTATGATTTCACCTTCGCGTACAGGAGTAGGGAGAACAACGCGTATAACATCTAGTGGTTTTACACGATAATTGGGTTTAACAGGCGTGTCATTAACCAGTACGCTACCACTGCGTATAGCCGCTTGGACTTTATTACGGGTAGCGTTCTGTATAAAGTTTACCAGATATTTGTCTATACGCAAGAGTTCCTGACCTTTGTCCACCTCAAAACGATGGTGTTCATAGAGTTCATCTTCGCTCGTGGCAGACTCTTCTATGAGGTCTATATCGCGTGTGTCATCTATAAGCATCACAAATCTATGTTAAGCTCTTAACTAAAATTCTTCCTCTTCTACATAGAGAGTATCCATACTCTCGCCTCCATCTCCCACCTTTATATCTATGACCGTGCGTTTGGGAAATTTCTGTCCAGGCTCTATCACATTTTCTCCTATCATCAGCCCCAGGACCACATCACGACCTATATGTGGTTCATAGATGGTCTCTCCCACCACAAATCCTGCCGCTGTAAGACGTGCCGCTACATTTCCTACCTTGTCATTTTCAAAATCCACGGCAGGCACCACCGCATTCTCCCAAGACGAACGGTTAATCTTTATATAGATAGTACGACCAGCCTTTATGCCATTACCAGCAGCAGGGTCCTGTGAAATGACAGCCCGCGGAGCTATACTAGGCTCATATCGCGATGAATCTACCACAACATATTTATATCCCTGTGAGATGAGCATTTCTTCGGCTGTGTCTATGTTTATACCATAGAGGTCTGGCGTAGGGTACACCTCATCGTGGCGAGTATATGATGCCAGTGCAAAATATGCTCCCACCGCCATCACCAGTAACACAGTAGCTACCGCCACCACTTCCCATACATATCTGGATAGAGGTGTTCCTGTTTTTTTTGTAGATTTTTTTACGCCCATATTTTATATGTGTATGTATGACTTTATCCTCTCAGTTCGGCACCTACCTGACGCGCAAAGGCATCTGATAGTTTTTTCATCGTTATCTCTATGCGTTTGTCTTCCAGTGTTTTCTTATCATCTGCAAGAACAAATGACAGAGCATAAGATTTTTTACCCGCAGGCAATTTATCTCCCTCATACACGTCAAACAGATTTACCTCACGCAATATATTGCGTTCTGTAGCCATAGCCACATCATACAACTGCTGGAATGTAACATCTTTATCTACCAGCAATGCCAGGTCTCGACGTACCGAAGGATATTTAGGAAGATCCTCACACGTTACCTTCACACGACGTGCCAGTTCTACCACAGCGTCCCACATCACATCGGCATAGTAAACCGCCTGGTCTATATCCATAGCTTTGAGGATTTTTTTGGATACACGACCTGCACGGGCAACGAGTGTCTTTTTATAGTATATATCCACACCCTCGACAAATGAATCTCCATCACAAGGACGTGTAGATAGTTCTTTTATTCCCAGACGATACATCACGCGGTCTATAACGGCACGCAGGTCATAAAACGTTACATCACGCTGCGTCTCATACCAACTTTCACCGTTAAATTTACCTGTCATAAGGATAGACAGACGTACGTCCTCTACATATCTGTCACCGTACTTGTTATACACCTTGCCCAGTTCATAGAAACGAAGATCGGCATTACGGTAACTTATATTGCGGTTTACGGCTTCCAGAGCACTGAACATAAGGCTTTGACGTAGAGTATCCAGGTCACTGCTCAACGGATTCATAAGACGTACCGCTGTACTACTGTCTATGTCTTCTGTAAGGTCGGCATAAGAACCGCGAGTAAGCGAATTGGACATTATCTCATTAAAGCCCACAGATGACATAAGGTCTCCTACTATATTGAACAGACGTTCTGAACTTTTCTTGTCATCTGGCACTATTGCTGTATGAAGCTGGTCTGTAACAGGGACATTGTTATAACCATAGACGCGTAGTATGTCTTCTATGACATCGGCCTGGCGAGTTACGTCCACACGATATGCAGGGACTTCCACTTCCAGTACATCGCCATCTTCTTTCTTTATCTCTATTTCAAGAGTAGAAAGTATCTTTTTAACATCATCGGCAGGGATTTCCACTCCCAGCAGTTTGTTTACGTGTGAAAGACTCAACGTCACAGAAAACGGAGCTTTTATCTTTTCATCACTACATACGTCCATCACACAAGACGCTACCTTACCTCCCGCTATCTCACATAGTAGATGTGCCGCCATTTTAAGACCACACAGCGTGATATTTGGGTCTATACCACGTTCAAAACGGAACGAAGCCTCGGTATGGAAACCGTGTCTTTTGGCAGTCTTACGTATAGATACTGGGTCAAAATATGCACTTTCTATAAAGACATCGGTAGTGTCATCTTTCACTCCCGAATCCAGACCTCCATATACACCCGCTATACACATAGGTGCCGTAGCAGAACATATCATAAGGTCTTCGCCAGATAGTTTATGTTCTACCCCGTCCAGTGTTACAAATAGCGTTCCTTCCTCACAGGTCTTCACGTGGATTTCATTACCTACATGACGCATATCAAATGCGTGAAGAGGCTGTGAAAGCGACATCATCACATAGTTGGTTATATCCACCACGTTATTTATAGATGCCATACCTACCGCATGCAGACGATTGACAAGCCACTGTGGTGATGGCGCTACCTTTACACCTTTTACCACTATACCTGCATATCGTGGAGCCTTTTCTGGATTTTCAACCGTGATGGTAACAGGAGAACCTTCTACCTCCTCTATATCCATAGCTGGCATTTTTATCTCTATGTTCTCACCCTCATAGTTAAGACGTGCAGCCAAATCACGTGCTACACCCAGGTGTCCCATAGCATCGCCACGGTTTGGTGTAAGACCTATCTCTATCACATCGTCCACCTCTATGCCGAACACCTGTGCAGCAGGTGTTCCTGCTGGGATATCATCTGGTAGTACCATTATACCATCGTGAGATGCTCCTATACCCAGTTCGTCTTCGGCACATATCATACCGTATGATTTCTCACCGCGTATCTTGCTCTCTTTTATAGTGAAAGAGCCTCCATTTTCATCATAAAGCACCGTGCCTATGGTAGCCACAGGAACTGTCTGTCCGGCAGCGACGTTAGGAGCACCACATACTATCTGCACTGGCTCTCCCTGCCCCAGGTCAACAGTCGTTATATGTAGGTGGTCTGAATTTGGGTGGTCAACACAGGTGAGAACCTTACCTATCACAACACCGCGTAGTCCCCCACGCAAACTTTCCCATTTTTCCAATCCTTCTACTTCTAGGCCCAAATCTGTCAATACTTCACACGCTTTTTCGGCCGATAGATTTACCGCTGCAAAATCCTTGAGTTGGTTGTAAGATATTTTCATTTTATCCTCTGTATGTATATTTTATATTTCTAATCCTTGTTCTTTTATCTATCCTATTTACAATTATTTTTTGGGCACTTGGTTATATACTTTGACCCACACCTGGTCATTGTGGCGTGTACGTATGCTGTCATACATCTCCATCATCTCTTCACGAGAATCACAGGCTCCGTATGCTACCATATAAAGCCCATTCTGCTTTCCGGCAAATACCGCAGGATAACCTTCGGCTCTTAATCGTGCCAATTCTCGACGTGCATTTCCTTCTATCGATAGAGATATGTGTACCACATAGTAACGATTCTTTGGCACAAAACGAGCATTCCAGTCCACTACATCTTCCAGTGTTTTCTCTACAACTGGCTCTACTATAACCGTGTCATTTTTAACGCTATCTACTACAGCTACCGTGTCTTTTACTACAGCGGCAGGAGAGACCACTTTCTTTTCTACCTGTGGAGCGTCTACCTTAAAATAATCCTTTATATCATCACTGAAAACACACACTGCAACCAGTACCACTGCTAGTGCCGCTACCAACATATACCATACTCTACGGCCTGTACGACCAGTGGAAGCCTGCTCCTCACTCTTGAATTTCTCCCAAGAGATTTCTGGTTGTTTTTCTTCTGTTTTATCTACCTGTGATAATTCATCAAGTGATAGTTCTTCTTTTATCTCGACGGTAGTTTCATCTTTTTTATCATCTGGAATGGCAGTACATTCTGGTTCTTTACTATGAACTGCCTCCTGTGGGATAACTTCCTCTACTACTTGTTCCACGGTTATAATCCCTGTATCCAGACCATAGTTCTCACGAGAGAATGATTTTTCTCCATATGAGGAAAAGAGCCATTCACCGCTTTCGGTAGGTTTAATCATTCCAACACCTGCTATATCCACAGCATCACCCTTGGATAAGCGAGATAGATAGTAATCTACACCGCGACTTATCTCAATGAGAGCCTCGGCATAGCTTATATCTCGCATATTGGCAATATAGGAAGCCAGGACTCCGTCATTGACCTTGAGCGAAGCGTTAAAGGTAAATACTCTGGCAGCAGGAGTAACTTTTCCTGTCTCGGGGTCT
>JAFYKQ010000019.1 GCA_017537565.1 Flavobacteriales bacterium | reverse complement strand
TCTTAACCAGAATGACAAGGCGATAGAGGCTTTCCTTTCTATAGAAAAAGAAAAGGCTACCACCACAGACCTCATAGCACAAGGCAAATCTCGTGCTGCGGCTGCTTATTATAACCGTGGTGATAGCAAGCGTTCGCTAGCGTTATATAAAGAGATAGTAGAAAAATACCCTTCCTCACCCGTTATGCCACAGTCTATGCGTTGGGCAAGACAGATATCGGTAGAAAGAGGCGAGAGCGACAGTTTCATTAAATGGAGTGGCGAAGTAAACTCCACACCTATAGATATGCTGTCAATGGACTCATTGCAGTGGGAGACCGCCCACAAATTCTATGTACAGAAAGACTATCCTATGGCTATCACCCATCTGGACCGTTATACTGCACAATACCCAACAGGACTATTCTTGCCAGATGTGATATATGCCCGTGGAGAATCATATATGGGTATAGGTGACACTACTGCTGCCAAAAAAGACTACCTGGCATTATCTACACAGAAGGGCGGCAAATATACCGAAAACGCCTTGCTTAAATATACAGACATAATGATAAAACAGGACAGTGCTTACTATGCACTCCCTCAAATAGAGGGACTGTATAATGTAGCCTCTCACGAAGAAAACAAGAAATATGCCGCTATCAATGCACTGGGTATTTACTATGACGAGCAAGACTGGGAAGGAGTAAAACGTTATGCAGATATCATTCGTTCACAGTACAAGAGCGATGCCCGCCTATATGCCGATGCATCGGTGGCGCTTTATGCTACGCTGGTAGAAGAGGGCGAGTATAAACAGGCCTCACAATTAACCGAGGACGTGATGCGTGTAGCGGTAGATGAAAATATGGCTCGCAGCCTATACTATCGTGCCCGTATAGAATATGAAGATAAAAATTATGAGGCGTCCATAAAGACCATCACCTACCTATGTAGCCAATACCCTATGTATAAATACATAGGAGCCCGTGCTCTTATCCTTTTGGCACAGAACTATTATGCTACGGGAGATACATATCAGGCTGGATACATACTGGAAAACGTGATGAGCAGCACCACATACACAGACATTCGCAACGAAGCATCTCTTATAAATGAATATATAAAATCAAAAAACACAGATAAATAAATGAAAAAAAGTATTCTTTCTATATCACTGCTATGCAGTATGATATTTACGGTGGGGCTATATGCCCAGAACGCCACTACCGAAGTCATTAACGTGGAAAAGAGCTATACGCCCGATGTCAAATCACAGAAAAAGGCACAGCTCTCTCCTGTAAAGACTACATCTGATGGTAAAAAACTACCTGTAACATACATCACAGACACACAGGCTTCACAGGTTTATTCTTCTGCACAACCTATAAGTGCATTGAGCATCTCTCAAAACGTGGTAGAAGAAAACACCATCTATCCAAACTATATCAAGGCTGGTTTTGGATATAACATCTCTACTATGGGACAGGCATATTACAAGACAGACCTAGGCAAGACTACCCTATGGGGAAAAATAAACCACGACCGTGCCGAAAACGGCGAGGACTCATATGATAGCAATAAGAGTCGCTATTCTCACACAGATGCAGTCATAGGGCTATCTCGTAACATAGGCAGTTATGATGCTGGCATCAAACTCTCTACAAGTAACAACGCTTTCAGTAATAATTCGGTTCTTCCTATCGGGGGAAAATTTGATTTACCCATCATAGATAAATTTAAGAATTCATCATTCGGTGGGCAGGCATTTATAAAATCATTACGTGATGGGCAATTTTTTGACCACTTGACGGTAAATGCCGATTTTTTTGATGGAATAATGGACTGCCAGGAAACAGCCATCACTGCCGATGCTCGTTTCAATATAAAGATACGCAACTGGAAGATTTCACTAGATGCTCGTTGGGCGTTCTATGATGAAAGACGTTCGGCTCTAGATACAGAGGTCGAAAAAGACGATATGATGCTGCTAAGTGCATTGCCACAGGTGGCATATAAGAAAGGTGCTTTTGATGCTCGTGTAGGTGCACGAATAGAGGTAGTAGGAGGTTCGATAAACGGCGCTGAATTCCATATTATGCCCGAGGCTCACGCATCGATAAGAGTAACAAACTGGCTGAATGCCTATGGAGATTTTACGAGTGGTGTAAAGATGAACACCCTGAGCCATCTCACACAGATAAATCCATATCTATCGCCTTATTCCAGCCCTCTATACACACTGGAAAGAATAAAAGCACGCGTAGGTCTTACAGCTGCTGTTACTCCTAAATTTAAACTCGATGCAAACGTATCTTACATAAAAGCCGAAGACGCCCCACTATGGATATACTACTATTCTTCTGCTCAATATCTAGTAGAAGATGATGATGTAAACATCGCTACAGCAGAACTATCTGCCAGATATGACATAAACAAATCACAACACGTAAGCGCATTTGCACAGTACACACGTTCATCATCAGACGTACTTTCCGATGCATCATATGTTCCAGAATTGCGTATAGGAGCTTCGTGGGCAGGAAAATTTGCAGATGAGAAAATAGGCGTATATGCACGTGCGGCATATAACTCTTCATCGGTGCTGGGACTGATTGATGGTGACATTATAACAGAAGTTGAAAACGATGGTTATGTGGAATACTACGGCGAGGTTTCTTATAAACTGCACAAACGTTGGAGTGTATTTGTAAACATTAACAATACGATAGATGGTCGTACTCCTGCCATTTATGGTTTTGAAAAGGTAGGACTACGTGCATTGGCTGGTGTTAAATTTAATTTCTAGGATTTAGAAAAATGAGATACTTTATCCATATATCATACTTGGGTGCGGCATACAACGGCTGGCAGTCCCAACCCGAAGGCCAAGGCACAGGCGTACAACAGGTAATCGAAAAAGCCCTATCTACCATACTGAGAGAAAAGGTAGAGATAGTAGGAGCTGGACGTACAGACACTGGTGTACACGCCCGCAATATGTATGCACATATGGATATGGAAAATGAAATAGAGGACATAAAAAATGTCATAGGCCGTCTTAATTCCATACTACCCAAAGACATCGCCATACACGACATATTTCCTGTCAAGGATACAGCTCACGCTCGTTTTGACGCCATAGAAAGAGAATACATATACCGTATCCACACACATAAAGACCCATTTGAAGCAGGAATGTCATATCATTTTTTTCACTCGCTGGACATAGATGCTATGAACAGGGCGTGTGATATAATGATGAGATACATAGACTTCCAGTGTTTCTCCAAAGTAAAGACAGATGTCAAGACATTTATATGCTATATCACATATGCACGTTGGGAGGATATGGGTGATGGACGCTTACGCTTTACTATACGTGCCGACCGTTTCTTGCGTAATATGGTACGAGCCATAGTAGGAACTATGATAGACGTTGGACGCGGTAAGATCCCTCCCGAGGAACTATCACGTATCATAGAGAGTCGTTCCAGATGTCAGAGTGGTATGAGTGCTCCTGCTCACGGACTTACACTGAATAAAGTAGAATATCCCTGGGATAGCATCTTACCATAAGATATATATAACCAAAACTCATAGATATGATACTACAACTATTATTTGTTCTCACGGCCATCATCATAGGAGCACGTCTGGGCGGTATAGGTCTAGGCGTGATGGGA
This sequence comes from Flavobacteriales bacterium, assembly GCA_017537565.1. Classification (GTDB taxonomy): domain Bacteria; phylum Bacteroidota; class Bacteroidia; order Flavobacteriales; family UBA1820; genus Merdimorpha. The sequence goes on along the minus strand of JAFYKQ010000019.1, from coordinate 8,055 downwards.
GGCGTAGGGCTTTCTATCCTCACATTTGGATTTGGATTGCAACCTACGGCACCGCCCATAGACGTGATGTTGATGATAGCGGCAGTAATATCGGCTGCATCGTGTATGCAGGCAGCAGGAGGTCTGGACTATATGGTAAAGATAGCCGAAAAGTTATTGCGTAAAAAACCATCACAGATTACCATCATAGCTCCAATAGTAACATACTTCTTTACTTTTCTAGCAGGGACGGGGCACGTTGCCTATTCGGTACTACCGGTTATAGCCGAAGTAGCCACCGAGACCAAGATACGTCCCGAACGTCCCCTGGGGATAGCTGTCATAGCTTCACAGCAGGGTATTACGGCCAGTCCTATATCGGCTGCTACGGTGGCTATGTTGGGTCTTTTGGCGGGGTTTGACATTACGCTATTTGACATACTCATAGTATGTGTACCTGCTACGATTATAGGCATTCTGGTAGGGGCATTTTTCTCTATGAGGGTAGGCAAAGAACTGGTAGATGACCCAGAATACATAGCCCGTCTTAAAAGCGGAGTCCTAGACGCCAGCCCTACACAGATGAGCGATGTCAAAAACGTGTTTAATGCTCGTCTATCGGTAATACTATTTCTATCAGCCACACTGCTTATAGTGCTGTTTGGCTCACTGCCCACACTACGTCCCACATTTGACGGTGAAGCATTGGGTATGCCTTCGCTTATAGAGATACTTATGCTCACAACGGCCGCTCTTATACTTCTTATCACCCGCACAGACGGTATAAAAGCAATACAAGGCAGTATCTTCCCAGCAGGTATGCAGGCGGTGATAGCCATATTTGGAGTAGCGTGGATGGGAGATACCTTTATAAACGGCAATATAAACGAACTCACGGGTGCTATACAGAACATAGTAACACAGATGCCTTGGCTCTTTGGAGTGGCACTATTTGTGATGTCTATACTTCTTTACAGCCAAGCCGCCACGGTACGAGCCATTGTACCACTAGGTATAGCACTGGGTATGTCGCCTATGATGCTCATAGCACTATTCCCTGCCACCAACGGATATTTCTTTATACCAAACTATCCTACGCTGGTAGCAGCCATAAACTTTGACCGTACGGGTACCACCAGAATAGGCAAATATATCCTCAACCATTCGTTTATGATGCCTGGACTAGTATCTACCATTACGGCTATCATAATAGGACTTATCATTATCCAATTTTTATAAAATGACCTTTGCGACATAAAAAACGGCACCCGTGGGGTGCCGTTTTTTTATGAGTTCTGCCATCTGCTGTGTTAAATTTTCATTGACTGAAACTTTTTAAGTGTTTTTATAGTCTAATGTATAAACACAAAATCTTTTAATTACAACATTTAATTTTCACAAAATGAGACAAATTATTTATCCACTTAGCATTTTATGTATGGCTACTCTACTATCCTGCAGTGAAGGAGGAGATAGCCTGCCTACACCTACTCCTATAAAAGGAGAAAGCCTACCCATAGGCGAGATTATACAACCCCGCTCTTGGACTGTTGCAGATGGCAAGGCTGTCGTATGTGCCACACCATCTAGTGACAATGTTTTTTATGTTTACAGCCTGCCCGACTGGAAATTTATGTACTCCACAGGTGTCTATGGTGATGGCCCAAATGATTTTGACACCTATAACAACATAGCCTTAAAAGGTAACGGAGATATGGGATATCTCTCGTTACGTGATTATCGCCGCAATGGACAGATATCAAAATATGCAGTAGATAACCGCTCCATTAAAATGACAGGTACTATACCTCGCCCAAAGTACGGCAGGAAAAAATTTCATATAGATAACATACCCTGCATAGACGGCAAATACTGTGCCTCCCTTAATTTCCATCGGGGAGATGACGCCTACTCTATTTTTATAGATGATGTAGAGAGCGGAAAACATATAGACTCCATAAAGACATCTTCCGCGATAGAGGTAGAGTATGACAGCAAAGGAGAGCCTTATACCACAAGAAACATCATAGATGGAAAACTCGCCAGCAGAGGCTCCCGCATAGCACTTATGTATGATGCACCTCTTATACGTCGTGTAGATTTCTATGACGTCTCTTCTAGTGGTAAAATCTCTCTTTTTAAGAGCGTGGGTGACAGCATAGACGATAATCTCATAGACCGCATCAAGGCTATGCGTGATTCTAATGCCAGGGACAGAGTAGCTGGTTGTATAGATATATTCACAACCGATAATCACATCTATATGCTCGACATAGATTGTAAATTAGAGATGATAGATAATGGAATGAAACCTCACTTTATAGGCACATGGGTGAGGGTATATGATTGGGACGGAAATCTTACAGGCTACTATGAACTGGACGCTCCCGCTATGCGTATCATAGCCAGTGGTGATGACAGTTATTTTTACACATATAGCAGCGAGGAAGACTTTGACCACGTCCATAGATATACGCTTAATTAAAACACTTCCATTATAAATATAATCTATTCTACTATCAAATAAAAATAAACATCATCTATGCTACATAAAGAATAAATACCTACTTTTACTACCGGAAACAGGGGTGATATTCTCCCCGTCTGCAATAAAAAAAGGAGGAAAAAAAGATGAAAAAAATCAAGATAGTATTCTTTGGTAGCAAGAGCTATGACCGCAGCTCTTTTGAGAGAGAGAACGAGAACTATGGTTATGACATAAAATTCTTTACAGGTAATCTGAGTCTTGACAACGTATCCCTCACACGAGGAGCAGATGCTGTATGTATATTTGTCAATGACAATGCCAGCCGCGAAGTAATACAGGAACTAGCACAGAATGGTGTACGACTTATAGCATTGCGTTGTGCGGGATTTAACAACGTAGATTTGGCTGCTGCTGCCGAATATGGCATCACTGTGGTACGCGTTCCAGCATATTCGCCATATGCCGTAGCCGAATACTCACTGGCACTGATGCTCTCGCTCAACCGTAAGATATACCGTGCCGCTCTACGCACCCGCGATGCCAATTTCTCACTACACGGTCTGGAAGGATTTGATATGTATGGCAAGACAGCCGGCATCATAGGCACAGGTAAAATAGCCAAAATCCTTATCCATATATTGCGTGGGCTTGGTATGAGAGTGCTGGGATATGACATCTATCCAGACTATGAATTTGCACAGAAGGAAGGTATGGAATATGTAAGCCTAGACGAACTATACCGCCAGAGTGATATCATCTCTCTCCACTGCCCTCTCAATGAAAAGACACAGTATATCATAGATGCAGCGGCCATAGAAAAGATGAAAGACGGGGTGATGATAATAAATACTGGTCGTGGTAAACTCATTAACACTGCCAGTCTTATAGACGCCCTTAAATGCAAGAAAGTAGGAGCCGCAGGCCTAGACGTGTATGAAGAAGAAGCAGGATACTTCTATGAAGACCACAGTGATGACCCACTAGACGACGATACACTGGCACGACTGCTGTCTTTTAATAACGTGATAGTATCTTCTCACCAGGCATTCTTTACTCGCGAGGCGATGAAAAACATATCTGAAACTACTATGGAGAACGTCAAAAATTTCTTTGAAGGGAAACCACAGAACATAGTATAAGATTATAAGGACAGATTAGTAGAAAATTATGATAAAGCCTCTCTTTCAGAGAGGCTTTATTGCGTATCTTTGTGCGGTCATATAGTAAGAGATGAATATAAGAATAAAAATCATATTGGTCATAACGGTATTAATGATAGGGATAACGGCACACAGCCAGTCTACTGTCATAAAACACGCTGCTCTTACTATGGACCAAATGCCCGTGGCAGGAAAACAGGTAAACCTTATGTGGGTAGTGGGATTTAATTATACCGGAGCCAATACCCTTGCCAAATCCAAAATGCCTATGGTGGGTTTTGTAAACGAAAAGAACCTGATAGCCCCCACCGAAAAAGAAAAACGCGAAGCCATCATCGGTACTTGGCTGGATAGTGGTATGGAGGTAGGAAACGGCACGTTTTCATCTATACCACTGGGCAAGGCAAAATCGGCAGAATGGTTTATAAATGATATAAACTATGGGGATAGAGTCATATCACGTCTGGTGGCCGACTATGAGAGCGTATTGCGTTACTTCCGCTTTCCAGATATGAACCTTGAAGCCTCTCCCGAAAGAATAGACAGCGTTAATTATTTCCTCAACCGCGAAGGCTACATACCAGTTACAGCCACTATACGATTTGAAGACGAATACTTTAACACCCCATATATCAATTCCAAGATAGAACGCGATACTATGCTGGTGCGTTACATAGGCGAACGCTACATAGAATACATCAAAAAAACGCTGGATTTCTATGAAGAACAAGCCAAAAAGAACTTTACCCGCCAGATAACACATATCATAGACATACGTTGCAGTGAGATAAATAACGATATGTTGGGTTATATAATGTACATCATATGGCACAGGGGGTATCGCTTTATTCCTCTGGGAGAAGCTCTTTCAGACCCTCTATACCGCCGTCATCTGCCAGAACGCTACCGCGGAGGTTTCTTCTGGGACTATGCCGTGGGAGTAGAGACAGAAACTCCGCCACAGCCCGGTGTGATGATAAAAGCCCTCTATGAGTATCAGACATATTAAAAAAATCCCCGCCACGCGTGGCGGGGATTTTTTATTCATCACACCTGTCAAGAAGTGTTTTTATTGATTCACCTATGATAGGGTGAATATAGTTTGGTGACATTTCACATATAGGTTCCAGCACAAAACGTCGCCTGTGAGCCAAAGGGTGTGGCACTTTAAGACGAGGAGTGTCTATCACCATATCATCTATAAAGATGATGTCTATATCCAGCGTACGTGAAGAGTAACCTTCTACACCCTGTGGGCGTACACGTCCTCCTCTATACTCTATCTCCCATATTTTTCCCAGTACCTCACTGGGTGTAATATCGCTTTTCACTATCAAAGCCATATTCATAAAGTCATTTTCGGCACTGAAACCCCAAGGCGGAGTAATTATCACACTGGAACGCGATATAATCTCTCCTATCTCTCGGGTGATTTCATCCATTGCCACGCGGAATATCTCCCGCGTATCCCCCACATTACCTCCCAATGACAGATAGTACAGCATAGGAATTATAGGTGTATGGCTTTTTCGTAAGCGGCCTCGGTAGCTTCCATAAAGGCTTCGCTCATAGTTGGGTGAGGATGTACTGCCGATAGTATCTCGTGTGCTGTAAGTTCTCCACGACGTGCAAGTACAGCCTCGGCTATCATTTCTGTAACGTTATCTCCTATCATATGTACTCCCAGTAGTTCGCCATATTTGGCATCATATATCACCTTTATAAAGCCTTCGGTAGCTCCTGCTGCCTTTGCCTTGCCCGATGCAGTAAATGGGAAACGTCCTATTTTAAGTTCATATCCCGCCTCACGAGCTTTGGCTTCGCTCATACCTACCGATGCAATTTGCGGAGTGGTGTATATAGCCCCTGGAATGTTCTTATAATCCAGTGGTTCTACTTCCTTTCCTGCTATTTTTTCTACTGCTATAATCGCTTCGGCCGATGCCACGTGAGCAAGTGCTGGACCTGCCACCACGTCACCTATGGCATAATAGCCTTCGACATTGGTACGGTAATACTCATCTGTCACTATCTTACCGCGTTCTACCTGTATTCCTACCTCTTCCAGTCCTATGCCTTCGACATTGGTCTGTACGCCTGCTGCCGAAAGTACTACATCGGCCTCTATCTCCACTGCACCTTTTGGTGAAGTAATATGTACCGTAAGACTGCCATTTTCATTATCTACAACCTTATCCACCGATGAAGATGTCATAGACTTGATGCCGCGTTTACGGAATATACGTTCTAGTTCTTTGGATACGTCTGCGTCTTCGGTAGGAACGATGGACGGAAGATATTCAACGATGGTAACCTTGGTGCCCATAGCGTTGTAAAAATAAGCCAATTCGCTACCTATCGCACCGCTACCTATTACAACCATTCGTTCTGGACGTTCTTCCAGTGTAAGGGCTTCCCTGTAACCTATCACGCGGCGACCGTCCTGTGGGACTGCTGGCAGATTGCGACTACGGGCGCCTGTGGCTATGATGATATGTGAGGCTGTATAGATAGTCTTGTTACCATCTACATCGGCAACTTCAACAGCTTTACCCGCCATAACACGAGCTGTACCCCATATAACATCTATTTTATTTTTCTTCATAAGAAATTCCACACCCTTGCTCATCTGTGCCGATACCCCACGGCTACGCTCTATAACACGTTTAAAATCCACCTGTGGAGTAGAGTCTATCTCTATACCATAAGTCGAAGCGTGTGATAGGTATTCATAAACAGATGCACTTTTCAGCAGAGCCTTGGTAGGGATACAACCCCAGTTAAGACATACTCCGCCTAGGTTTTCGCGTTCTACCAGTGCGACTTTCATTCCTTCCTGTGCCGCACGTATGGCAGCCACATAACCCCCGGGGCCAGCCCCTATGACTATCAAATCGTAATTTTTTTCCATATTTTTACTGTGTATGTATAGACACAAAAGTACGTTTTTATCCATTAACTGAAAAATAATATAACAACTGTTTGTAAATAATAAAAAAGTTGTATCTTTGCACACGCGTGAGGGTACGCAAGATGGTGAATGTAGCTCAGTTGGTTAGAGCGTCGGATTGTGGTTCCGAAGGTCGTGGGTTCGAGACCCATCTTTCACCCCAAAAGAAAAAACTCCTTCCTTGTGGGAAGGAGTTTTTGTTTTAAAAACATATCATAATGAATGCAGGCAGAAGAAAAAGAAACTTCTGCCTGCGGGATTTAGGTTTGGGTGGAATTATGGAGAAATATTTTACTTATTCAAATATACGAAATTTTTGTAATATTTCAAATACATGATGAGCTTTTTCTGTTGCTCTCGCTTAGAAAATTTGTTGATAAATAAAAGCATATCTATTGTATTGGCACGGCAAATATGTGTATCTTTACCACATATCCAAAGACGATAGAAAATGAAAATAGCATTTATTTCTGATATTCACGGGTCGGCACATTGGTGTGAAAAAGCCTTTAAGGAAATAGATTCTTGGGGAGCCGATGTGATAGCCGTACTGGGAGATGTGATGTATCACGGCCCTCGCAATCCTCTGCCCGATGGTTACAATCCTATGCGTGTAGCCGAGATTCTCAATGCACACGCTGGGAGGATAATAGCTGTACGTGGTAATTGTGATAGTGAGGTAGACCAGATGCAGATATCATATCCTATGATGGGAGACAGTGCCCGCATAATATGTGATAATCGTACGTTTTTCTTGTCTCACGGTCATATATTCGCTCCAGATAACCTTCCTCCACTACCAGAAGGAGCGGTATTTGTATTTGGACATATACACACGATGGTGGCCGAAAAGGTAGGAGATGTAGTATGTTTTAATCCTTCGTCTATCTCTCTGCCAAAAGAAGAACATCATACCTGGGGACGATATGCCGATGGCGTACTGGAAATAGTAAATACAGATGGTAACATTCTAAAAAGACTAGAATTATGAAACACGCCGAGTTTGTAATGCTGGAAAAGGTCAACAAAAAGACCTATCCCGAATACGCACAGATGAGTGCATCTGAACGTAAGAGCCTGCCCGCTACCAATTTCTGGCGATTGAGAATGGGACTTGAACCGATAGCTGTTCCGCCAGAAGACGAATACTACCAGTGTTATTTTACTCCGCCAGAGGACGTAAATTATGTAAATACTCCACGCAAGAAAAGAAACAAATAATAATACACCCCTATCTGAGATAGGGGTATTTTTTATTATGAGTAATAATTTAGCTGGTTCTTGGTGTTTCCCCTTATTAGTTAAATACTTTTAACACATATTATACTAAAAAGATTTTGATTGTGTAACCTCGTTTCAGTTTTTTTCACTATCTTTATATAAACAAAACAACCAAAACCTATAAACCGACTGCCGATTGGCTCTCTGGGCCTTTCGGCAGTTCTTTTATTAACCTAAACCTCTTAATATTATGGATT
>JAFYKQ010000018.1 GCA_017537565.1 Flavobacteriales bacterium | reverse complement strand
GTATCGCCACCTGTGGCTGGTTGATGATAGGTGTACCAAACAACGTACCAAACGTACCCACATTGGTAAGTGTAAATGTACCACCTGTAACCTCTACTGGGAGTAGTTTTCCTTCGCGGGCTCTCCGTGCCAGGTCATTGACCTTTGAGGCCATCTGTGGAAGTGTAAGAGTATCGGCATTGCGTATCACAGGAACTATAAGTTCTCCCCCCTGTGTAGCCACCGCCATTCCTATGTTTATATCCTTGTGCAGGATTATATTTTCTCCATCTACTTGTGAATTTATCACAGGACATTCCTTCAACGCACTGGCTACCGCCATCATAAATATAGGAGTAAAGGTAAGATGTTCTCCATATCGTCCTTCAAATTCCTCCTTGATACGTTTACGCCACTGTGACAGCACCGTTACATCTACCATAGAGAATGATGTAGCGTGAGCCGATGCAGCGATGGAATTCATCATATTCTGTGCTATCACACGACGCATACGGCTCATAGGTATTACCTCATCTACCGCCATCTCTACTACATCTACATCTCTATACACACGGCCTCCCTTGACATATGAGAGTATATCGTCTTTGGTTACGCGACCAGACAGCCCCGTACCCTTCACCTTTTCCAGTTCACATAACGGGATACCTTCCACCCTTGCCACCTGACGCACCAGGGGAGAATAGAACCTCGTCGAAGCAGTATAATCCTCCACCTCAACACCAAGATGAGTATCACTACCATCTATAACCGTTCCCTGTTCTATTTCATCTACTGCATCTTGTGTTTCCTCTTCTCCTGTTTCTATCACCGCTATGGTCTCTCCCACGCGTATAACATCGTCTTTTTTAAATAACAGTTCCACCACCTCACCACTTACCTGTGTAGTGATTTCGGTATCGACCTTATCGGTAGCTATTTCGGCTACGACATCATCTACCGCCAGAGTATCCCCTACGGCACATTTATATTCTATAAGCGTAGCTTCTTCTACTCCCTGTCCCATACGAGGGAGTATGACATTCACTTTTGACATAAATAATTTTTATTATAAGCAAATTTACACATTATATCCATACTATCTACACTTTTTCGGGATTTTATCACTACTTTTGTAGATAGAAGAAACGTCACATTATGATAAAAAACACTCTAAATCATATCATCGGTTCTGTATTGCGTAACGAATACTCCCGCGTAGAGCACTTCCGTTCCCGTGCCACAGAATGCCAAGAAAAAATATTTCACACACTCATAGAGCGAGGAAAAAATACGGCATTTGGCGTAGAACACGGTTTTGAGTCTATATCTTCTTATGAGGATTTTTCCCGATGTGTACCACCACGCACATACGAAGAGTTATTTCCTTACATAGAAAAATGCCTATATGGAGAGAAAAACATACTATGGGACCGTCCTATACGTCATTTTTCCAAGTCATCTGGCACGACCAACGCCCAGAGCAAATACATACCCATAAGCAGCGAATCCCTTAAAGACTGCCACATACGTGCTGCCAGAGACCTGGTATCTTCATACCTTACGCTACACCCAGACAGCCGTATGTTCACAGGACGTGCACTTAGACTAGGGGGGTCATTAAGAGCCAATGACTTTGGTAAGGGGATAAAGACAGGCGACCTTTCGGCTATCCTTATGACCAATACTCCGCGATGGGCAGACTTATATTCCACACCGTGCATCAAGACATCTGTCATAGAGGACTGGAACGTAAAACTACCACGCATGATAGAAGAAGTACGCAAGGCCGATGTCACTTCGCTGGCGGGAGTACCTTCGTGGATGATGGTGATGCTCAACAAACTACTGGAAGTATGTGGAGCCAATGACATCACAGAAATATGGCCAAACTTAGAACTATTTATGCACGGCGGGATATCGTTCTCTCCTTATCGCGATATATACAAACGTCTTATCCCTTCACAGAACATGCACTACTATGAGGTTTACAACGCATCGGAAGGGTTCTTTGCATTCCAAGACACGGTAGAAGGCGGCGATATGCTACTGATGAGTAACCACGGGGTATTTTATGAGTTTATACCTATGAGTGTCTTTGGCACAGAAAAACAGTATGCCCTGCCACTGGAAGGAGTAGAATGTGGAGTGAATTACGCTATGGTCATAACGACCAACGCAGGACTATGGCGTTATATTATAGGTGACACGGTGCGTTTTACATCTACCGATCCATATCGCATAGTAATCACCGGCCGTACCAAACAATACATCAATGCCTTTGGCGAGGAACTGATGGTAGAAAATGCCGACAGAGCCTTACTCAAGGCCGCACAAGTATGTGATTGTGATGTAGCCGAATTCACCGCAGCCCCCGTATTTATGGAGCAAGGCAGCAACGGTGCTCACCAGTGGATAATAGAATTTACAAATGCTCCTAGTGACGTGAAACTATTTATAGACACGTTTGACGCTACACTTATGGAGCTTAATTCAGACTACCGAGCCAAACGTTACAGCGATGTAACATTGCGTCGTCCCATAGTAAACGTAGTGCCTCGTGGCACGTTTTACAGATGGATGGAGAGTCGCGGCAAACTAGGCGGGCAAAACAAAGTGCCTCGTCTTTCGGGCGAGAGAACATATATAGAGTCTATACTTGCCCTTGCGGGAGATGAGGTAGAAACCTACTAAGCAGGCAATAAAAAAATCCCGTCCCTCGAG
>JAFYKQ010000017.1 GCA_017537565.1 Flavobacteriales bacterium | reverse complement strand
CGTATATCCATTTATTAAGAACGTGTATGAAGCACCAGATAACCACTATCGTATGATAGGTGTACCATTTTCTGATGGTATAAAGACACTGCATATGGGTGTTGACCTGGAAAAAGCATATAATACGGCTGGACATCAGGTGGCACTGGACTTGCAGAAGAATATAGTACTGTCTATTACAGATGATGCTTGGAAGCAGCATTTGAAGGATATGGACGATTTGCGTGAGACGGTACGTAATGCGGTATATGAGCAGAAAGACCCTGTGCTTATCTATAAGTTTGAGGCATATGAATTGTTCCAGGCTATGATAAATAGAGTTAACCTTTCTGTGATATCATTCCTTATGAAGGGAAGACTGCCTATCCAGGACCCTTCGCGTGTGGAACAGGTGCGTAAGGCAAAACGTGCGGTGGGTCGTGAGAGTCGCGGTGTGGAAGAAGGATCACAGCAAGGTATGCCAAATGTACCACAAGAAGTGGAACGCCCTCGTACATATGTGCGTGAAAGTCCTAAATACGGCCGTAATGACCGTGTGAAGGTGCAGAATATAAACACGGGCGAGGTAAAAGAAATGAAATATAAACAAGCCGAACCTCTGGTGGAGGCCGGTACTTGGGTGGTAACAGGCAAGGCTTAGAAGTATGAAATCGACACGTGAAAAAATGACAGCCCCGCCAGCAGGCGGGGCTGTCATTTCTGCCCAGAAGAGAGTGGTGGGGCATATGATAAGATATTACTGTGATAATCATCATAGGGGTAGAGAGAGAAGCGAAGGTCTGTGTGATGAGTGTCGCGAGCTTTTAAGGTATGCATACACTCGTCTGGATAAATGTCCATATGGAGACTCAAAACCCAACTGCTCATCGTGCAGGATACATTGTTACAAGCGTGATATGAAAGAGGCTATAAAGGCTGTGATGAGGTATTCGGGGCCTAGAATGATTTTCTATGCACCTGGGGATATGTTTGTCTATCTCGCTCGGAAGATTTCATATGCACTTAAAAAGAAATAAAAAACGGTAGATGTAAAAATAGGCACCCGCGAGGGTGCCTATTTTTACATTTGATATTTTTGGGTTTTATAGATATGCGAGATATCTGGTGGAGGATAGCTGTTTTATCTTTAATTCCAACGAATTTTTACTACTATCCATAACTATGACCTTTCTAGGAACAAATCCCGCTGCACAATCTATACCAAATACATATGAAGTATTACTCGCATTGAGGCTCTCGTTTACCTGTATGAGTATTTTTTTATCTTTTTCTATCACACAATAATCGTGTCGTAACTCTCTCCTGTCAAGCCAAAAATCTCCATAGTCTTCAAAATTATAAAGTCCTACGGTATTTAAATCAAGACTTTCTATGAGCATCTTCTGTGCCAGCATCTTCCATTCGCGGTTTGGGTGGATAAGCAGTACAGATGGAGCGTAGTTGCCTTTTAATTTATTTAGGACACCTAACCACATAGCAGGTTTTTCACTCCAGTTATTCTCATTCATAGGGTCACTATTTATCACATCAGAAAAATGAAGAGGTATTTGCAATACACTTGACAGTTCGTTTGCCCATTCATTGCCTATACGGTCCATGTATGGGAATTCTGAAAGTACATCACCAGCACTGTAACACGATGAAAACGAGTATTTGGCCTCTTGCAGTGTGATGGGGAAATTTTTGTTCATAGTAAGGTGTCCCGAACGGAACGAACGCACCTTATTTCCCAGGTCTTCTTCTATTATCTGTCTCGAGAGTGCTATCTCTGCCCAGGTGGAACCACCTGTGGTGATACCCGTATTCACGTCGTGTGTAGCACGATAGTCTTCTTTGGATACAGCTGTGATAGGGAAACGTTCTGTCTTGGAAAAATCGGGGAAGTGTCCTATGGAGTGACTGCCAACGGTATGCCCGTCTTTAACCAGTTGTTTTGACTGGACGATGGACACATCATCATAAAAAGCCGATAGATATGGCGAATCCCTATAATAATGTACGGTTAGGAAGTAATGAGCTTTTAGTTTCAGGCTCTTTTCATATGTGGACATATGATGCATCTGGTCATAAGCCGTACGGGAATCACAGTCGTGTGTAGGGATAAGTACCGTTTGGTATCCAGCAGGTATGGTAAACTTCCATACAGATGTCCCCTGTGTCTTGGCAAATGTAGAGCGTAAAAATAGTGCATATACATCGGCCGATGGTTCAAAATCATTGCTGTATGACCTCGAAGCCGAAAAATCTTTGTTGAGTTGTGAACGCTGTATGACATCTCTCCATAGCACACCAAATGTGTAAGCCCTGCCACGTCCTGTTTTCTTGCGTATAACGGCGGCTTCGCCCGTGTTATAGCTGGCCATCGTCTCTCCCGATGTTACCGTATAGGCATAGCTTTTGATGGAGTACTCTCCGCTTATCTCTTTGGCGTTACCTATGGATACTTTTTTTTCTTCGGCTTGGTCTGCATATTCCAGTTCTTTGTCGTTTTTATGGCTATCACCCCAGGAGTATGACGTGCGGGTCTTGTTATATGAACTGCCACTCACCCCAAATAACGATGCTGCTCCTTGTGGTACTTCTACCAATGCCGGAGCTATGATACTCCCTCCTTCATTTACCCATTGGGATATATCTTCCCACTCCTTGTCATTAAATGTCGTGGATTTGATAGGAGAGGATAGTATTATCATGCACGCTTTTTTAAGGGCGGTAGATAGGTCTGTAGTGGTAGATGTGGGAAGACCTGCTACTTCTACTATGTATTCGGCAGAATACAGGTTGCGTCCAGTCTCGCTACTACTCTCGGTATCACCACTACGACGGGTGATGTCAAGTACTACACATTGGGCGTGAGGGGTGAATACTTCGTCTGTCGGGGTAGGCATAGGTGGTTCATCGGGCGTAGGAGTGATGTCACCCTTTCCACACGAGACCAATGCGGTTATAACAACCCCACATAGAAAAATTTTTATATCATTCCAAAGCATTATTTTATATTCATCTTGTTTTACAGACGTTCTGTAGCTATTTCTTTATCCAGAACGCCCTTGACATCATAGAATACACCACCTTCTTTACGCAAACTACCCATATCTATATCATTAAAACAAGAGTGTTTAACGCAATATACCACAGCGTCATATTTTCCGCGTTCCAGGTCTTTGGCTTCGGTGCATATGTTTACACCATATTCCATTTTGGCCATTTCTTTGCTTGCCCAAGGGTCATATATGGTTATGTCGTCTGTATATGCTTTAAGGGTATTGAATATGTCCACGACTTTGGTATTGCGTATGTCTGGGCAGTTTTCCTTAAACGTGAAACCGAGCAACAGGATTTTGGAATGGAAGGCCGAAATGTCGTGCAGGTTCATATAACGAACTACGCGTTCGGCTATATAGCTACCCATAGCGTCATTTATACGACGAGCCTCTATCATTATACGAGGTATAACACCACGAGATGTAGCACGCTGTATAAGATAGTAAGGGTCAACGCTTATACAGTGCCCGCCTACCAGTCCAGGACTGAAATTAAGGAAGTTCCATTTGGTGCCAGCAGCTTTAAGAACATCTGTCGTATCTATGCCCAGTGCGTTGAATATCACAGCTATCTCATTCATAAAGGCTATGTTTACATCTCGCTGTGAGTTTTCCAGGATTTTGGCAGCTTCGGCAACCTTAATACTAGGAGCCAGATGTGTACCGTTCTCCAATACCGAATTATACAAATCATCTATCACGCGAGCTACCTCTGGTGTAGAACCAGATGTTATCTTGCGTATTTTTTCTACCGTGTGTTCGCGGTCACCAGGATTGATACGTTCTGGAGAATAACCCAGGTAAAAATCCTCATTTAGTTTAAGACCAGATACCTGCTCGATGATAGGAGCACAAGTCTCTTCTGTAACACCAGGATATACAGTAGATTCATAAATGACTATATCTCCTTTTTTTACCACTTTGCCGACGCTCTCGCTGGCCATTTTAAGAGGCAACAATTCGGGGTTGTGAAAGTCATCTACCGGTGTAGGGATAGCCACTACATATACGTTGCAGTCCTTTATATCTTCCAAATCACAGGTGCATTTCATGCCATTGGCCAATGCAGTAGATAGAGCATCGGGCATTACTTCTCCCGTAGCATCTATACCTGCATTTATTTCATCTACACGATTTTTTTTGATGTCATATCCTATCACTTGATACTTTCTGGAAAACAGGCAAGCAAGTGGAAAACCTACATAACCTAGTCCTATAACGGCTATCTTAAACTCTTTATTCATGTTGTTGTGTGTTTTTATATTCTATTTATTTTTTATCTATTTGTCTAAAACTAAATTCCTTCTACCTGTGCTATATCTGATGTCTTACGAGGGTTCCACGGGTCTTTATAAGACGAGAAGAAGAACAGTTCCTTGGTGTGTGCCAAAAGACGTGTAAGACGCAGGAAGTATCCCGTATAGAACGTATTGAGGAACAGGTAAGGTAGCAGATTTTTTTCTTCCCTGGAGCGTTCAGACACCATCATTATAACCCCAAAGGCTATAAGAGAGAATACATAGCGTATGATGTATCCCACCAGGAACACTTCCAGTAAACGGTCTGTATGGGTAAACATAAGTGTGATAATATAGAAGAACCACGCATAATTGAAAACACAGTCATATAGCAGGTTTTCTGTGTTTGAAATGAAATTAAGGAATGAGAAATGTTTGTGTGGTAACAATATATCCATATGTTTACGCAAACGGAATCTTATAAGACTCTTACTCCAACGCTGACGTTGTTTAAACAGTACGTGCCATTTGGTAGGGGCGTTTGTCATACATATAGCATCGTGAGCAAAATATACCTTGTGGCCTGCTTTACGTATCTTCTGTGTAATGTCACCGTCCAATCCTGGCCCTATATCCCACATACCTATTTGGTGTAAAACCTTACGGTCAAATGCTCCAAATGCACCCGATATGATATGATAAATGCCAAGCGTATTGGTAACTATACGTCCCACCTGTATAGTTTTGAGGTATTCTATGGCCTGCATAGAGGTACATACCGTCTCGCCGGCATTGCGTACCTTCACACAACCGCCCACAGCCTTGATACGTGAGTCGTAATAGAACGGTATGAGTATCTTTTCCAGAGCATCTCTATCCAGTGAAGAGTCTGCGTCCAGATGAACCACATATTTGCCTCGTGCATAATGAATGCCATAATTGGCAGCCGAAGCCTTTCCTCCTCTTTCATTCAATCGTAGATATTCATCTATATACCCAGCCTTTTTCAAGTCGCCACATATAAGCGGAGTCTCGTCATCACTGCCGTCATCTACTATAATTATTTCATAGTTGCGGTACGTCTGTTCGTTTAACGAACGCACCAGTTTATAGATGTTTTTGCCTTCGTTTTTACCAGGTGCAAGTATCGTTATAAGAGGATTTTCTATGTAGAGTTTCATGCGGGCTACGGCCTGTCTCTTCTCACGAGAGCGACGTGTGAGCAGGTGGTACGTAGTGATTATAAACTCCAATAGATAATAACGAGGAAACTCCACTATAAACAAAAACCAATACGTACCCACCAATGCTCCCAAAGATATATTGTTGGTAAAGCAGGCACGTATATTGTCTATTATGTCAAAAACAAAGTCAAACATATATCTGTTATATGTGTACTATGCGTTGATGAGTGGTTTTATGGTCTTTGTCTGTTTAATGAAGGAATTGATACGGTCCTTATCCTTCAAATGGAAATAAGTAATATCTGTGATATGTATATTGCCGTATTTTAACTCTATCGATGACACTATGTTTTCTATCTCTTCCTTGATATGCAGCAATGTTTCTTCATTGGTGTCTTTTGATATCTTGCTGGCCATATAGATGTATGGCATATCATAAGAGAAGTTGTTATAGTGGTAACGATGTTGTAAATCTTCCAATATATCCATGGCAAGGTCTTTTCTTATTCCATCACCTTCTATCTTGAATCGAGAGATGAAAATATCCTTATTATTGCCTCGGGAATATGACAATAGTTGTATCTGTGATAGGAATGAAGAGAATTTGGAGTAGCCTTTCCATATATCACGGTTGATGGCCAGTGTAGCTTCGTTGGAAGATATGGCGGCTATACCATCGGGGGTGAAACGATAGCGGTATATATCCATAGGTGTAAGGTCTGCCGGTGTCATAGTCTTGTTGCAATGTGTGCATATGACCTTCATCTGTGTGTGGATAAAGATATGAGAACACTGCTGGCAAGTATGGATATTGGCAGGACGGTCATAGTCCACACCTATGTGTCGCAATATATGATGACATTTAGGGCAACGGTATTCTCCGTCATAGGCATAAGTGGATTCTGGAGAGATATTTGCACAGCGGAAGTGGTGTATAACAGATTCCTGTTTTATATGTGAAGAATGACATTTGGGGCAGCACTCCATATACAGCAGGTGTGAAGAACCACATTCTGGACATAGGTGTACCCTCTCTATGAAATCTGTTTTCTCTATATACTCCAAGTCTTCCAATATATGTATGTAACGTGCAAATTGCTCCATCACTTTAGTAGGTATATTGCCGCTTAATGCCTGATAGATGGCCGAAAAACCTTCGCTGTATCCTGGTATAAGACAGGAGGTAAAGGTAATCATATTGCGAGACAATGCATATTTGCATAGTTTGAGGAATAGAATGATAGGGTTGCTGGATACGTCGGCAGCCTCATAGAATTCCATACGGGATAGGTTGTACTGTATCCCCTCTATGCGTTCGCTCATCTGTGGGTCGTTAATGTCGGTCACATAACCATCTATCACAGACTCGAATGATAAAGAGCGTTCTTTGAGTCTCGATGATATAAAACGAGGCTTCATACGATATTTTTTGCTTACAAAAGGCGAAGTCTTCTGTAATATAAGAGCTATCTCGGTAGGAGAAATGCTCCCGTATTCTACATATATAGCATCAAAATCTGCCGCACTTATATCCTCTATTTCATCTACTGCCACTACGCCGTCCAGGCATAGAACCTTATAACCAGATGAAAGTGTCTTTATCTTATACATACCGTTTTTATTTTTTTACTTGAATAAATATCTAAGACTATCTGGTATATGCAGACCCTTAGGAGTCTTGAACATAATGTATTGGTCTGGTTTGACGTCTGGGTAATCCATATTGTTTATGCGTATGGTTACCGGCAGATTATTTACCACACTCCAGAATGGAATCATCTGTCCGCTATCTACACGTAATACCGCTATAGCGGCTATATGTTCTTTGGAAAGAGTGTTGCGTATAGCATCGGGTATTTCTTCTGTGCGGGCACCCATAGATACCACTGTTGCAATGTAACTAATGTCCTTGTTTACAATTATTTCTGCTTTATATCCTCGGTTGATGACTTTGGTCTTTCTTGCGGGAACGTAAGCCATTATATACACGTTGTCTTTTTCCAAATCCAGACTCTGTGTCTCTATGATGTCATCACCTCTTAATATCAGTGAGTTTTCAGAAATCCAGTTTTTGGTAACTATGCTGGAGTCTGATGCTATGTAGTAGTTTACAAGATTTAAATCCTCCATCAATCGTTTGTTCCTAATGTTATGGAATGCCAGTCCGTCTTTGTTTACAGCTTCCATACGAGCCATATCTACCATTATTTCATTCATCGCTTCCTTCATCACAGATAGTTTACGTCTCTGTGAGGCGAGTTCTTCTCGTGTCTCTTTGTAATCGCGTTCCAGATTCATCTTGTGGACATTGTCGCTCAGCCCAAAACGTATATTGTGGTCTTCGACATCTATCTGTCGTTTAATTTCTTTCAAACGTACTTCCAGTACAGACAGGTTTTGGCTAGCCAGTTTGTATTCCAGATCCATCTCACGGGCTTTGGCTATGATGGTATTGTCTGATGAGAACATACTCAGGTTTTGCATATCATTTATACGCACATATGAGTATATGGTGTCTCCCGGTACTATCAGTTCGCCTATGTGTTTATGTATGTCGTGTACAAAAAGGTCTTGTGAGGCACGCATACGGTTATTGTGTACCACCACATATCCGTCAAAGTCTGAATATACTATGTTGCGTACTATGTAAAGTGCCAACATCACTACTATGAAGATAAATATCGCCATAAAGATAAACTGCTGTTTGTTTCTCTTCTTCTTGCGATGGGTGATAATCTCTTCTATCGAGGCTTGTTCTTCCTCTGTGGTAAAATGGAAATTCTTCATATATGACAGGACGATGTTTATTGTTCTATTTTACAAAAATCCAATATACTTTTATGATATAAAAATGATTGAAGTTCTATTATAAGACTATCTCTCTCATAGAGATAGGACAGGTAGTTCTCCCAACATTCCAGATAGTGAGTGTATTCCTTTATGCGTGAGAGGAAATTATATTGACCTATATGACCAGAATAGTTCCCCTTACGCATCTCTATGTAATTTTTCATAGTGAGTATGCGGGAAATCTCACTTCCAAGTCCTCTATTGGCACGTTCTATATCTTCCAGTATAGCGTTTATCTCTACATTGATGCTATACAGATGTGCATCTTTTTTATCCAGAAGTTCTATGCGTTCGGCTTGTATGGCTTTACGTTCTTTGCTGGATTGGGAAGATATAGGTATCTGGAATGAAAGACCAGCATCTACATTGGAATAATTGGGCATAGCTTTTCTCGTGTAATGAGAATATCTCACAAATGGCGATACGTTTAGTTCTCGCCAGTATGACGTGCTTTTCTCTTTTTCTCTCAATAGTCTACTCTGCAAGTCTATCTTTATAATCTCACTTTCGTTCTCGCGTATGTGATTCATAAGCGCAGTAGTATCTATCTCTATTATAGCAGCCGTGGGACGTGATAATTGGCTGGCTATGGGATAATCTCGTGGAATGGCCGATAATCTGCGTGAGGCAACAGCTGCATCGTCCATTATGTCGAGTAATTCATCTGTGCTTATGCTGCGGTCACTCACCAAGTATGATTGTGCGTCCTGTAAGAGATGCAGATTATTTATTCTCAATTGCAGCACACCCGATAGCAGACTGTCATATTCCACGCGTAAGAGTTTCTTCTGTTCGTCTATGAGTAGTTTTGTCTGTTCGTGATGGAAAGCGAGGCGTTCTATCTCGCCTTGCAGTTCTATGTAGCGTGTGCGGCTGGCACGCGATATAAGTGAACTGTTGAGAAAGTTCCATCTCACCTCGGCCTGGACTTTATTCTTGTAACCAGATATAGCATCGTCCTGGTCGGGGTCTGGGGCGGTACCGTCATTCACACGGTAATATGTGTTGCCAGATATTACAAGCCCCGTCTGGGCTCTCATGGCTTTTATCTGTGCCTGAACTTTTTTCTGTGATAGGGAGTCCTGTCTGTGAGCAAAGACTTCGCCAGCCTCACTCGTCTTATCTTCCTGTATGGCTGCTGTATATGGTGTTTCTTTTGCCTTAAAGATAAGCGAGTCCATAAGGTTGAAATGCTCTTCAAATGCCTTGTAGAGTTCACTTTCGCTCTTCTGTGCATATAGAGTACTCATAGCTATAAATGCCGTAAAGACAAGTGTATAAGTACTGCGATATAAGGACCGTTTATTCTGTTTCATAGAATGTCTATATGTCTTTTTTCACAATATGTTCAATTTATGTTGCTGTCAATATATGATGTATTGTACATAAATACAAATGTATTAAATATTTGGTATATAAATGTTTATTCTTTGAGAATAAATTTATGCTAAAAGGCAGTATAGTTGTTTATCTTTTAATGGATAGACGATATAAAAACGATGAAATGTTTGTGGGGAGGTAAATATGTGATTATATTTGTGCTCATATAAAAATGGTATAAATATGAAAAAACTGGCATTGGCAGTAGTTGGACTACTGATACTTACAACTCTCTCATTCAGTGTGGTTAAAGAAGATAAAGCCGAAGTCCCACAGCGTAAGGAAATGATACGTCCTCCATATCTTAAAGAAGGGGATACTGTGGCACTGGTGGCTATATCCAGCCGTATAGATGTGAGTAAAATGGAAAAACATAGAAAAGCGATAGATACATTGCGTTCGTGGGGGTTGCACGTTAAATGTGCTCCACATCTTTTCTCACAAGACGGTGGCTGGTTCCCAGCAGATGATAGCACACGAGCATCAGACCTGCAAGCGGCGATAGATGACCCTACGGTGCGTGCCGTACTTTTCTTCCGTGGAGGCTATGGTGCTATGCGTACGTTTGACTATCTGGATTTTGAGTCTTTCCGTAAAAATCCCAAATGGTTGGCCGGTTATAGCGATGTTACAGCTGTGTTATATGCTATGAACAGTATAGGAGTAGAGTCTATACTTGGCACTATGCCTGGTTCGTTTATCGAAGACCCTACGGCACGTGATACGTCGGCTGCCAGCCTGCACGATGCACTCTTTGGTACATTGAGAGAGATAAAGACTGCTCCTCATAAATATAACCAGAAGGGCGAGGCTACGGGACGTCTTATAGGCGGTAACCTATGTCTTATAACATCTGTTATAGGTACAGACGTGGACGAAGATATGAAGGACGAACCATATATCTTATTTATGGAGGAGGTAGATGAGAGCGTTTATCGTGTGGACCGTATGCTTCAGACACTATATCGTGCTGGTTATTTGGCTCGTGCCAAAGCGATAGTGATAGGACACTTTACTGGGGCTAGACAGGGGCAGTTTAAAACAGATGTGTATGAAACTATACATTCGTACACAGAAAAACTGGGTGTTCCTGTCATATTTGGTTTTCCTTCGGGACATACAGAACCCAATTACAGTATCTACATAGGTCGTAATGCTACGGTAAAGGTAGATGAAAACGGCGGTGTGATGACTTTTGAAAAGTAAACGATAATAGCTGCTGTCTATTGTAAGATAAAAAATAGATATAAAAAAATGCTAAAATTATTTTTCAATAGTAAAAATAGTTACTAATTTAGCACAAGAATAATAACCGATAAAACACATAATAATTATGGCAAAAAAAGAATTGAGTATAAGCCTGCTTAACCGTGCGGTAGCAGATGAACTTTTGGCAGTACACCAGTATATGTATTTCCACTTCCGTTGTGATGATTTGGGTTATGACCTGCTATCGGCACTCTTCCGTCGTACGGCTATTACCGAGATGATGCACGTAGAACGCCTAGCAGAACGTATTCTATTCCTTAAAGGAGAAGTAGAAATGGTGGCATCTGGACCAGTAGATAAAATCCACGATGTGAAAGCTATGCTAGAAAGAGCAGTAGCGATGGAAGAAGGAAGCGTGGCAGACTATAACAAGTGGGCCAACGAATGTGGTGCTGCTGCCGATTCTGTATCCAAAAAGATATTTGAAGACCTAGTAGCCGAAGAAGAAGGACATCAGGATAGTTTTGAAACAGAACTAGACAATATGGAGAAATTTGGTGATAACTACCTGGCTCTTCAGTCAATAGAACGTAGTAAAGCAACTGCAGCAGGAACTCCAGCGGCAGAATAATATAAGCTGGTGATAAAAAATAGCCGCCTCCATACGGAGGCGGCTATTTTTTATCACTATATTATTTCCTAAGGGAACATAGTTTCATCTGTGAGAGATATGTAGAGGTATATCCACGACAATAGAGCCAGTAGAGTAGAACCATAGGCATAGTGAGCTATGGGGATATTATTTCTAAGCAAAGAGGATTCGCGGTACATAGAAGAAGAAAAATGTCTCCAAATGGCATCTATGCTGTATATAAGTGCTATAAGCGACCACAACGCCACCCAAGTGTATTTGCCGTTAATGGTTGTATGGGGTGTTATGGCGTGGTTATAAAGTAATAAAAATTGCCCACACATAAGTGCATACATAGCCCATAGACGAGCGTCTCTCCATAGGTGTTCTATCATATAACTGCTCACGGCACGATATATAAAAAAAATGCCCGCTCCTATTACTAGGCATTCTAGTATAAAATCAAATGTCGCTTGATTCATAAATCGTATGTCGTTATGTTATGGTTGATAAAATCGTCCTGTATGATACCATCTCGCAAACGTATGATGCGGTGTGCGTGGGAAGCGATGTCTTCCTCGTGTGTGACGACTATGATAGTGTTTCCACTGCTGTGAATCTTCTGCAATAGACGCATTATCTCTATCGAAGTCTTGGAGTCTAGGTTACCAGTGGGTTCGTCGGCCAGAATGATAGACGGACGATTTATAAGAGCACGTGCTATAGCTACGCGTTGGCGTTGTCCTCCCGATAGCTGGTTGGGACGGTGATACATTCTATCTCCCAGACCTACTTCATCTAGTGCCTTTGCTGCTCTTTCTGTTCTTTCTTTGGGGCTTACACCCGAATATATCATAGGCAGGGCTACGTTTTGCTGGGCGTTAAGACGAGGCATAAGGTTGAATGTCTGGAAGACAAACCCTATCTCACGGTTTCTTACATCGGCCAGTTGAGATTCGCTCATATGGCTTACGTCATCTCCTCTTAAATGATATGTGCCAGATGTAGGGGTATCCAGGCAACCCAAAATGTTCATAAGTGTACTTTTACCACTTCCCGAAGGCCCCATAAGGGCTACGTATTCGCCTTTATAGACGGTGAGATCTATGCCTTTGAGGACTTTTACTTTCTCGCTTCCCAGGGCAAAATCACGTGTAAGGCCTTGTATGTTTATAACTTCTTCTCTACCCATAGATAAAAGGTTTTTTGCTTTCTACAAATATACACATTTGTTACATACAAATACACGCAAATATGTATCTAAAATTTAAAACCTCAAAGGGGCTGGATACACCCTTTGAGGTTTTAATTGAAACAAACCTATATAATAGCAGACTAAACTCCAGCTACGCGACGTTTGTACTCTGCCAGACACGCAGCCAAACGTTCTGGTGCAGTAGTGTCGCCAGGAACGTTGTGAGATGGGTGAATGTAAAGTTTAACACCACGAGAATCTAGGATTTCGGCTACTGTGCAGACAGTCATCCATACACAAGTGATGAATGCCATAGTAGATACAGGACCTACTGGGTCTTGGTTGAATTTCAATGGCACGCTAGCGTCACCAGCAGGAGCACAAGAGTCAACAACCAAGTCTGCTATGTCAAATATAGTTTTACCGCAAGAGTGGCGTGTAGTTTTACCTTTGGCCTGTTCTGCAGAACCATAAGCTATAACTTTCATGCCGCGTTTTTTGGCTTCTAGGGCGATGTCTATGTTTACGTTGTTGATACCTGTGTGAGAGAATATCCACATAACGTCTTCTGGGTCAAAATTGTAACCCTTCATTATCTGTACGCCATAGCCTTCTACTCTTTCTAGGAATACAAACTGATGTACACCTAGGTCACCAACTATCTGAGTAAAGAAAGTAAGAGGAAGTTCGCATATAGGGTGGAAACCTACGAAACCACCTATACGAGGATACATTTCCTGGATAGGTATAGTAGCGTGTCCACAACCAAATGTGTGAACCCATTTACCTTTTTCTATCGCGTCTGCCATTACAGTAGCAGCTTTCACGATATTTTCCTGCTGAGTTTCTTCAATTTTGGCCATCACACCACGTGCATTGGCCAACCATTGTGTTGCAACTTCAAACATAATTTTGTGATTTAATTTTAATTAGATTAATATAAAGTGTTTTATTATTGTTTCTTGCTAGATACCTTTGTAGCGATAGGCAACAATACCATTATGCCTACTACAGCTCCTGCCAATATGATAGGGAATAGAGCGTAGTTGCCACCGTCAAACATCACGCCTACATATTTGTTAAACGTGAACTGACCGCACAGTGCTATGAATATAGCAATCGAGAATGCCGTACCAGATTGTTCGCGGAATACACCTCCCAAGTATGACAATACCACTGGGAACGTAGCACCTACGCCAAATCCTATAAGAGCCATCGATAGGTGAGCCATCGTCGTATCGGCCTGGCCTATGTACATAAGGGCTACACCCAGCAACGCTACCGATAGATACATATACAGCGTGCCGTAGCTCTTGAAGCGTTTTATCATAGCACCCAATGGCATACGACCACAGAACATACCCACCGTAAACCAAGTAAGTGAAAGTATAGCGGCCTGGCTGTCCATACCTGCTCCATCTATCAGATATTTTGTAGTGAAACTGCCGCTCGCACCTTCAAAACCACTCTGGAAGAACAGCACAAATGCAAACAATATCAATGCTGGATATTTCAAAAGTCCCAGAGATTTGGATAGAGAGACACTCTCCTGGGGTTTGGCTTGTGGGAAACCTATCATCACAAAGTATATGATAAATAGCACCATTATCACACTCATACAGTGAAGCGGTATGATGTAGTCTGGGATAAAGTAGTTAAGCAGTGTCCACAATAGTGCACCTACACAATAGAATGCACCCAAAACACCCATTCGTCCGCCGCGTTTGTCGTCGTCATAGATGTCTGAAACCAACGCATTGGTAAGACCGTTAAGAATACCGCCTCCCACGCCTATCATAGCCATCGCAGCGTGTAGCAGGTTGATGTTTTCTACTCCTGCCAATACTTGAAGTCCCGAAAGCAGCAACAACGAACCTATGATAAGCAACCATTTATAACCAAAACGGTCCACCACAGGTCCAAAAAGTATCGTGCCCAGTATTATACCTATCGACATAGTCGATGGAAGAGCATTGGCTCCTGCTACTTTTGCATTAAGAGGGCCAAGTATAGGTCCCAGTGAAAGCATAGCCACCCCAAAGAATGCAAGACCTGCACAGGCGGCTATAAATACCTTTGTAGTATTGTATGATTTCATGTCGTTTATTGTGTCTAGTTATTATTATTCTTTTACCGAACGCAGAGCCAAATATCCAGCACCTATGAGAACAGCATCTCCACCCAATTGAGAAGGTACCAATTCTACTTTCTGTATAGCGATAGGCTGTGCGTGGCGTACAGCTGCCTCACGTATGTGAGGAAGGAACTGCATAGCAGGACCAAATACTCCACCGCCAAATATAACCTTCGATGGGTCAAATAGGCTCACAAGATTGGCAACGGCCATAGCCCACATCTCTATCGCTATATCAAACGTTTTGACTGCTATCTCATCGCCTTCTGGATAAAGAGCAAATAGGTCATATGATGTAACCTCTTCTATAGGTTTCTCACGCAATTTGCCACTATATTCTGTGTTCTCTACTAGCAATTCGCGGGCAACTTTTGCCAGGCCTTCTCCCGAACAATGATGTTCAAAACAGCCACAGCTGGCATATTTATCTTTATATTCTTTATCCAGTGCCCACCAGCCTATAGCTCCCGATATATCGTGAGCACCACGCAATACACGTCCGTTGGCCAGTATTCCCACTGCTATACCTGTACCTACTGCCAGGAAAAGAGCGTTGTTTACGTCTTTGGCAGCACCAGCCCAAGCCTCTCCCAGTATGCAGCATACGCGGTCTGAATCTACCGTAACTTTAACTCCCGCAGGGCATACAGCCTCTATACGTTCTTTAAGAGGGTAGTTATCCCAGCCGGGGATATTTGGACACCATACAGTGCCGCTGTCTTGGTATGCTATACCTGGTACGCATATACCTATGGCAGTTATTTTTTCTCCTAGATTTTCAGCCTCTACCAATATTTTCTTTACAAAATCCTGAATAAGAAGACCTACGTCTTCGCCACCGCGGTGTTCTAGTTTGCACTCGTCTTTGTGGATAATCTGTGCATTTTCAGAGAAAATACCGCCTTTGAGTTTTGTACCTCCCAGGTCTAGTCCTAATACAGCCATAGATATATATCGTTTATTGTTTAAGTATAATAGAATGTCGTTTTTAATGAATTCCAAAAGTACAACAACTATACTTATTTTCAAAAAAAACTTTATAAAAATTGTCTGGAAATAATCTCACCCTACATTTAACGTAATTTTACTCTATGTTGTGATGAATATAAAAATGATTTAGTACATTTGCCATAATGTAGATTTTGGAGTAAAAAAATAAAAGATATGCCTATCATTCGCAACGACCTTGTTTTATTCAGTGGAAAAAAAGATACTTATCTCATATGTGATGAGGGAAGCGGTGAAATAGAGTCATACCGCAAGTCTCTGGATTATCTATCCAGTCAGGTATGGAATAAGGATTGTTCTGTCATATTGGGTTTTGATGTGGAAGGAGAGTCTTCCTGCCAATCCTATTATGAACAGATAGGGGCTATATTGCGTAGAATGACGCTGAAACACGTCTTCTGTTATGGACAGGATATAGAAAAATACGCTTATGCTTTCCCCAAGGGTGCGGTACTATATAACAGCAAGAGCGATATGATAGATGACCTTTCAAAATTTGACTTTGAAAAGGAGTCTATGCTTATAAAAGCTCCTGCGACGATGGGGATACAGGACGTCATCTCTTTCCTCCAACGCCGTGTACACGATACTGTCTATGAAATAAATCTCAATGCAATAGAACACAATCTCTCTTATCTACGTTCGCGTATAGAGCCTACCACACGTGTTATGTGTATGGTAAAAGCCAAATCTTATGGTATGGGAGATGTAGAGATAGCAACTACACTTCAACGAGCAGGTGTGGACTATCTAGGTGTGGCATATGTGGACGAGGGGGTGAATCTACGTCAGTGGGGTATAGATACGCCTATCATCGTTATGAATCCAGAGGATAGCAGTATTACATCGCTTATAAAGTATCGCCTGGAACCCGAGATTTATTCTATGCGTGTACTTCGCAAATTTTCAGACGAACTGGAAAAATATAATTTCACGCAACCATATCCCGTGCATATAAAGATGGATACTGGTATGCATCGTCTGGGTTTTTCACACGCACAACTTCCTGAATTGATAGACTTTTTACGTGAGCACCCTCATATCAAGGTAGGTAGTACGTTCTCACATCTGGCAGCGGCCGAAGATCCTCGCGAGGACGAATTTACGCGTTCACAGTTGGCAAGATTTGAAGATATGGCCAATACACTCATAGGTGGAGTAGGATATCATATTACACGTCATATACTCAATACATCGGGTATAATACGTTATGCAGACAAACAATACGAAATGGTACGTATGGGACTGGGGCTGTATGGTTATATACCGTTCTATGAAATCCAACGAAACTTGAGATGCTGTGCTACGTTGCGTACCGTTATATCACAGATACGTACACTGGACGCAGGGGAGACGGTGAGCTATAACCGTCGTTACCGTGTGCAGAACACTTCGCGTATAGCTACACTGCCAATAGGTTATGCCGATGGTATATCTCGACTATGGGGAAATGGTCGTGGTTATGTAACGATAAATGGTCAGAAAGCAACTATAGTGGGGTCTATATGTATGGATATGATGATGGTAGATGTAACAGGCATAGAGTGTAATGAAGGAGACACGGCAGTGCTTATAGGTCGGGACCCTTCGGCAGATGTGATAGCAGAAGAAATAGGTACTATCCCATACGAAGTCCTCATACGTGTGTCAGACCGCGTGAAGAGAATCTATACACTGCGTATATAATTCCCCATCTATAATTCTTTATGAAAAACAATCCTCGCCGTATAGAATTGCTCTCTCCTGCCCGTGATTTACAGGTGGGAATAGCTGCCATAGACCACGGTGCCGATGCTGTATATATAGGTGCCAGTGGGTTTTCGGCAAGGGCAGCAGCGGGGAATAGCATAGAAGACATTGCGGTATTGGTAGAGTATGCACATAAGTATGGTGTGAGGATATATGTCACGCTCAACACTATACTCTATGATGATGAGATAGATGATGTAAAACGTTTGGTAGAACAACTGTATGAGATAGGTGTAGATGCACTCATAGTGCAGGATATGGCACTATTGGAGATGGATTTACCTCCTATAGAACTCCACGCATCTACCCAGACAGACATTCGTGGGGCGGGGAAAGCTCGTGGCATGTATGACGCAGGTTTTACGCGAGTGGTATTGGCCAGGGAGTTGTCATTGGAAGAGATAGGGACAATTCATCGTGAGGTGCCACAGGTGGAAATAGAAGCCTTTGTACACGGGGCATTGTGTGTGTCATACAGTGGACAGTGCTATATGAGCCATTGTTTCAAATCCCGCAGCGCCAATAGAGGTGTGTGCTCACAGGTGTGTCGTCTGCCTTATACGGTGAGAAACGCCCAGGGTAAAATCATAGCAAGAGATACCCATATACTCTCGCTTAAAGATATGAACCGCTCTATGTATATAGAAGATATGATAGATGCGGGTGTGACGTCGTTTAAGATAGAGGGCCGTCTTAAAGATGTGACGTATGTGAAAAACGTTACGGCATATTACAGAAAGGTACTGGACGATGTTATAGAAAGAAGAGATGATGTGATAAGGTCATCTGTCGGGAAGAGTGTCTATACGTTTGAGCCCCGTGTGGAAAAGAGTTTTAATCGTGGTTTTACGTCTTATTTTATAGATGGCACCCGTAGTGAAGATGTGTCTTTCCCTCTTTCTCCTAAATCTCGTGGGGAGGAGATAGGCCGTGTGAAAGAAGTTTCTCGTAATGCTGTACTGGTAGATACAATGGCGGTACTTAATAATGGAGATGGATTTTTATATGTCAATAAAAACGGCAGTGTAGGAGGCTTCCGTATAGATAGAGCCGATGGAAATAAAATATATCCTACTACTATGCCTCGTGATATAGAGCGTGGTACGTTTATCTATCGTAATATGGATATGGATTTTACCCGTAAATTATCAAAAGAAACGGCCAAACGAAATATCGCTGTGGATTTTAAGTTGTGTGATATAGAGGCAGGATATGTCCTTGAGGCACGTAGCGAAGACGGGGTGTCCCATAGAGCGGTGGTGGAGATGGAAAAACAACTGTCACTGAAAGACCAGCGAGAAAACATACGCCGTGTGTTGTGTAAGATGGGGGATACTCATTATGAGGTGCGAGATGTGGATATTGCGATGGGGGACGATTATTTTATACCATCATCTGTACTGGCGGCGGTAAGACGTGAGTGTGTGGAGGGAATAGATAAAAAAAGAATGGAGCAAGTGCTATCCTCACGAGAGATAAAAAAACACGAGAGACCTTTGTTAAAAGGGTGGAGTGAAGACTATCGTGCCAATGTGTCAAATGCTCTGTCGGTAGGGTTTTATAAAAAGTGTGGGCTGGACGTAGGCGAGGCTTATGAGATAAAACGTGTAGAAGACGCCGAATTGGCACTATGTAAACACTGTATACGTTATGCCCTGGGACGATGCCCTAGAAATACAGGAGTGGTGGATAAAGACTATGAGGTGCTGTATATAGAAAGCGGAGTGGTGCGTATGAAGGCAGAATTTGATTGTAAGGCGTGCCAGATGAAACTTTATAGGTGGAAATAAAATTTGCTTAAAAAATTTTTTAATTAGCCTAGAAGGTCGTACATTAGTCCACTGTTAAAGACTATGCATTTTAAGAACAACTACAACTCATTTGAGCTACTATGTGTGTACTGGAAGATATATATAAAAGACATATATCTCATTCTCCCGAAACCCATGCCAGGGAATGTCTGGCGATGGGACTTGAACTTTTGGAAGGTGGAGAATACGCACGTTCACTGCCTTATTTTGAAGAAGCTGGAAAACAATTACAGACAGCCCCAGAAGCCTTTGAAGGAAAACTGAAAGCGTTGTTTGGTATGGAGGATTACGTCTCTATGCGACGTGCGATAGATTATCAGTTAAAGGTGTTCCCAGATGATACTACGGCCTATGAATATCTGTCTCAATTACATCTGGTAGATGATAAGTATGAGGAGGCATTGGAGTGTTATGACAGGATTATAGAGATAAGACCCTATGATGAAAATCCATATATAGCCAAAAGCGAACTCCTATTCACGATGGGTGAATATGAACGTTCGTCTGCTGTGGTAGAAGAAGTATTGGAACGTTATCCCGATTCTGAACGTGCCAATTTCCAGATGGGTAAAAACTGTATGGTGCAAGGCCAATACATTGAGGCCATAGAGTTTTTTGACCGTGTGGTATCGGTAAATCCATATAATGAGACGGCAGCCTCTTGTAAAGAATTTTCGCTGGAAGGCTATGTGGTAAAGGAGAAAAACGAGTTTAAAAAGGCTTTGGCTCTACTGGATAATGGTATGTATGGTGAGGCGTTGCATCATTTTGAAGTGATGATGGCAGAACGTGGAGAATCGGCAGAACTGTACTATTATCTGGGACGAGTGTATAGAGGTATGGGTAACGATTCCCGTATGATAGAATGTATGCAGAAGTCGTTCCGTATGGCGCCATACAGTGTTACACCGTATGTAGAGATAGGCGAATACCTCATAGAGAGAGGAAGAGAAAAAGATGCAATAGAATATTTTGAACGTGTATTGGACATAGACCCGCATCATCGCACAGCACATATACGCATAGGTGAATTTATGCAGAGTGTGGGACTATCTGCCCAAGCAGAAGAACATTATAATATGGTAATAAAAGATAACAATTCAGACGCCGAAGCATACTTGCTTAAAGGCATTGCAGCGATAGACCGTTATCCTGCTGCGGGAAACCCTATGCTTTATTTTGACAGAGCGATGGAACTAGACCCTACGTACGCTCTGCCTATGTATTATCGTGCCAAATTCCAGCTATTGTCTGGGCAGAAAAAACGTCTGGCACTGGAATCGTTTAACAAGGCAGCATATCTGGCATCACAATCTGATGACGAACACCTACTATCAAAATGCCGTGAAGCGATAGCTGAAATAGTAGCTAATCGCAAGGGCGATGATTAGTATAGGGTGATAGAATAGACCGTGCGTATTTAAGGGCGGGAGATTAT
>JAFYKQ010000004.1 GCA_017537565.1 Flavobacteriales bacterium | reverse complement strand
TCCCTAAAGCAAAAAAAATCCCACCCGAAAAGGGTGGGATTATATAGGATTTAATAGTAGTATCTGTTCATCCAGATTTCAAAATGTTTATTGAAGAACTCTCTCCATTCCAGTAGCATTTCATATAATTTTTGTGTGGATATTGTACATATAATACCATCATAGTCTGAAACTACAGTTTCTTCTTTATAACATTCATAGTAACTCCAATCTTGTCCAAAATCACAATATTCTAGTTTGCCATCTAAAACATCTTTAACTTCATTTATCGTTTCATCTAGATAAGATTTTCCTCGTCTTATACAAGCAATTGCTTCATTACCATCTCCTAAAAAGGAACTTCTTTTAGAATAAGGTATAAGGTTTACATTGATGAATGGTTTTTTCCCTTCATAAAGGTATAGTTCATATGTGAAATCATGTGTAATCATTTGTTTAAATATATATTTGTAATACAAAAGTAGTTAATTATTTTTATTCGGCAATAGGAAATATAGTTTTTATTCTGTTATCTTCTATTATGAATAGGATCCTTATCTTCCCGTCTTTTGAAAAACTTTCAAAGTGATGTTCTCTTGTTTTTTTTACCTTCTTTAAGGCATAAAGACTCTCTTCTTTTATCTTTTCTTTACTCCAGTCTTCAGGGAATAGAGTAGAGTAACCTCCATTCCCTTTTTTCTTGTGTATTTTTCCATTTATATCGGTCATTTCAAATTTATATTCTATCAATCCATTTGGATGGATTATTCTATCTTCTGTATGACTAGCATATTTCCCTATTGACTTTTGGTGTTCTATATAGTTGTCAAACGCCTTTTTTGTGTGTCCGCCAGAAAACTTCACAAAAGGACTTTGTGGGTTTTCTATTATATTGTCAATATTCTTAATATGATTATCCAGCACATCATCTATAGACTCAAGTATCATTTTGGCCTCATCTGCATTTTCTGTGATGAGAGATGATACCTGTGGGGTAGGTAGTTCGTTTGTAATCGCAGGTTGGTTATTTCCTATGAGTTTATCTATTTTCTTTTCTGCTTTGTAGGCATTTACCTTGATGTATTGTTCTGTTTTTTTGACAGCTTTATCTATGGCTTCAATGTCTATGATGCTGTTTTTATGTATATCAGGAGATAGGTCTTTGGGTTTGAAATACTTGTCAATAAGTTCAAAGAAAGTGTCAAGGTTTGTTTTTATGACACGTTGAAAAGCTATTCCAGTTTTGGTGGTTTTGAATCCTGTTAAGACAGCCTTTATCTCTCCAGGCCCAAAGAACATACTTACCACGTCAAAAAGTAGCTGTCCTAGAGCATATCCGTGAGATGGCGTTGTTCCCCATAGGGAGCCTAGATATTTTTTGTATTTTATGTATTACAAAATATCCTTTATGATAATTATATAAGCAAAAAAATCCCCACCCGGAAGGGTGGGGTAACATTTTATTTATAGTGCCAGTATGACAAATAGCGTCTATCTACCTTTAACATTCTTCCATCGTACATATTTGCCTTCTGGAGCCCCAGAGTATACCCAGTTGTTATATTCGTGACGCAATTTTTCAAACTCATCTTTTACTTTTTGGTCTTTACAATTATAGGAATAGCAATAAAAGATATCATAATAAATTTCTATGTATCTATATAAGTTATATTTTTTTATAATTTTCATTCCTGTTCCATATAATTTTTCGGCTGTTACATCGTCATATCCACCATATTTTTCTGTATCCCATAAATAATGTTCATACTCGTCTAGATACTTTAATATTTCCTTTTCTGTTAGTGAAATTTTATCAGCTAGAATATCTTCTCCAAAAGATAATAAAGTTTTATATCTATAATCCATATCACGGCTTGTTTTGCCGTATTTTGCTTCTTTTATTAGTTGTTCTATTGTCATTTTTATTCAATTTTAAATTCTGTTATTTTTATAGCATCTGTCCATTCACCTCTATTTGGTACTAGGACTTGTTTTGCTCCACCTATTCGTTCTATTTCACCTTGTTTAGATGGAGCGATTCTACTTTCAAATATACGGACTTTTTTTAAGTTTACGTCATCTTTTAATGTTATTTTATATATTTCATATAAGCCAATGCAACTTTCTTCTGGTAGGGCTAACATATTTTCTATTCCTTTATTTGAATTTAAAATATTTATAAGTTCTTCCTTTGTTAGCCAGTATGGTGATTTTGGGTGTAATTTTCCATTTTTTGGCACTATTTTATATAGTCCCATGTCTTTATGGACGATTCTTATTCTTGGTATGGAAACACTAGAACGATACATTTCTTTTATGTAATTATTGTCTATCATAGATAGATTTTGAACACGTTTTTCAAATTTTTTATAATGTTTGCCGCTTATTTTTCGACCATATGTTTTAAATTTACCTTTTATAGAATTTTTATTTTGAATATATCCAGTGTTAAGCGAGATACTATTATTTTCTTTTATAAGTTCTGCCCCACTGGGGAGTTTTTTTATGGTGGTGCTCTCTGGCTGTGGAGCAGGGAGTTGTTTTGGTTTGGGGGCAGGAGGTGTATCAGCTGGGGCAGGTAGAGCTTTGGGTTTTTCGGTTTTTGGGAATTTTTTATTTAACAATTTTTTTATTGCTACCTTTCTTTTTTTAATCTCCTTTTCAAGAAGAACTATGCTCTTGGTGTTCTTGAAAGATGTTAGGACTGTCTTTACCTCACCTACTCCTACAAACATACTCACTATATCAAAAATGAGCTGTCCTTGAGCGTATCCGTGTTCGGGAGAAAAGCCTGCTATTGAGTCTATATATTCGCTGAATTCTGTTTTTATAAGGTTCCATATCTGCCCTCTGAACTCACTATCGGTAGATAGCATCATCATAAATTCGCCCAAATCCCCCATAGATGATTTGAAATTTTGTTTCATCTCGCGGGTTTTGGAGGAAAATGGCATATACATACTATAAAACTGAAATACAGCCAAATCTTTAAATATATGATATGCGTCCTCTACACTGTTTAAGGCACGGTCCATAGCTCCCGCCATAATAGACCTAGTGTAGTCTCCTTTATATAAAACTTCGGGTATGTATCTTACATCTTGGGTGTCGCGTTCTGGGTTAATGACACTGGCGGTAGCATTGGATACTAGCGATGCAGCACCTGCGGCAAGGGTACCACGGGTGATGTTTTTAAGGACTTTGGAATTGACACCTTGGCTCTTGATGTGTGAAGAGAGTTCGGTGTAGTCTACATCTATCGCTCCCGAAGCATTGGCCGTAGATTTGCGTTGTACCGGCAGAGCAGTGTTGTCCAGCAGTATTTCAAACTCTTGTGGTGTGTTCATTTGCATAGCAGTCACTATCTGTGATGGACGTGAGCCTTTGAGTAAGGCTCCGCTTTTCTTGATAGCTGCCTGTAAGCGTTGCTGGGTGAATGCCTTGTCGGGGTGAGCGAGGATTTCGTGCATAGAACGACGGAACGCCTCTATGTTATCGGCAGGTATGCGGTTTATAAACAGATTAAAATTGCTCACAGGCTCGTTATACCCTCGCTTGATGTATTGTGCGTAGTCTGGCGGTAACGTTAGCCCCAACTGTTTCATAACACCAGGAAAAGACTCTCGCATCTCCCATTCTGTAATCATTTCCAGTGTCCCCACTTCCAATGGGTCAAAACCGTGATGGTAGTCTATTATGATATTTCGGTTGCGGTCTATTTTGGCTCTTTGGTTTTTTATCTTGGTCTTTTCTTTTTCAAGTTCTTCGGGGCTTAAATTTTGATTTTTGAGCATTTCTTCCTTTTCCCGTAGGGCAGCCATAGGTTTGTTTACGTTCTCCTCTATGCTCTGCCCAAATGTGTAGTCATATGAACTGCTATGTGTAAGCTCGTGTAGAGCATCGGCCGAAACTTCGATTTGGGAGTGTGTGAGCGGTAGTGCCAGGCCTC
>JAFYKQ010000003.1 GCA_017537565.1 Flavobacteriales bacterium | reverse complement strand
TAATTGCTCTATTGGAAGAAAAGGAGGAGCGTTGGCTGGAACTCTCTATGATGATGGAAGACTAGATAAACGATACTTTCTTTTTTATCCACCACAGTAATACCACTATGAGCAGTGCTGCGGCACTCCATATATAAACCTTATATGATGTAGTGGGGCGACTATTCTCTTTTACATAGGCCGTGTAAGTTATATGCCGCGAAGAGCTATCTATCACTACACTACTTGTCGTGTCACACGATGATGCACTGCCGTTTTCTTTTATCTCATAATGACGTGTTATGACACGTGTGGTACGTCCTGCGGTATCTATATCTCTTATCTCTTCCTCTATGACAGATGTGGAGGAAAGAGAGCACAACGTGGAGTTTATACGCTCTTGAGACAGGTGAATGTTGTTTTTCTCTATCACCCCTACATCTATGCTCTCCCTTATGTTTTTCTTTACCCCACAGGAAGAACACACTGCTAAAACCAGTGTGGTATATATCATCAGTCGTTTCATCTTATCTCTATGTAGTTAAGTTCCTTTTTACGGGAACTGTCTGTGAGTAGTTTTACTATTTTCTCTTCGGTCATTCGGCTGTTTTTTATTATGCCTTCGCCTGCTTTTTCACCCACCAGTATGCAGCCACTGGTGTCATTTGGGGTGTTACCGCTGTGTATGCGTATGCCAGTGAACATAGGTACGTTTTCCAGTAGAGGCAACATTCGGCGGAATTTTGGCGAATGGGATAGTGTTATCCTGTATGTGCCACGTGGTATAGCGGTGTGATGTTCTACTTTGGGGGAGCAGGACAGGTCTCGTTCTGTGTCTTCCAGGCTGTGACAAATGAACGTCCCTTGGCTATCCATTATTATTCCTTCGGTATAGATAGGGGTTTTAACTGTTCTGGTGAGTATCAATTTCATCTTTTTTAATGCTTTGGCGGAAGGGGCAGTCTGCGTCTTTACACGAAGTGCTTTCTATACGGGTGCGTAATAACTGCATTTCCAGTTCTATTTTATATAGTTTTTTTGAAAGGGTATTTATAAGGGCTCGTTTATCGTTGAGGGCTTCCTGCATACGGTCTACTTCGCTGTATGCCTCGCGAATGCTTTCTTTGAGGAAGAGTATCTGTTCGCGGGAGGCTTGTTGTAGTCGTGCTGTGTTTTCAGTATTTACGCTTTCTATGTCTTCGCGGCGACGGAACACCGAAGAAAAAATCACAGGCAGCAGCTCTCTTAATCCCAATGCTCCTACTATCGTTATGAGCATCTGTGTAATACTTATCTTTTCATTTGTCATTTTTACGTTTTTGTTATTCTTTTCTACTGCTATGGTGTGTGGTTTCATACAAATATAATAATCAAAAAGGAAATAACAAAACGTATAGAATAGAAAAAGAAGTTAAAATTTGTGTAAACGAGATAATGTGCTTATTTTTACCGATTGAATACAAAAAACGAGAGTAAAATGGGAGTAATTGATAACGAACGTAATAATAAACGTACTGCTATACTTAACAGTACGTTATCTCTTGTTTCTGTATATGGATTTCACGGGACATCTATGGCAATGATTGCCGAAAAAGCATCGATAGGTGCAGGCACTATTTATCGCTATTTTAAGAATAAAGATGAACTCATACTCTCTCTTATGCAGGACATACAGCACAAGGTGGTAGATGCTATGATGGCAGGCTATGATGAAAGTGTTCCATATAAAGAGAGATTTGAACGTATGTGGCTCAATATGACACATTACTATATGGAGCACCCTGCCGAATTTCAATACGCAGAACAACATCGTCATTCGGGATATATGGAACATCTTTCTCGACTCTCTAGTGTGAAGATTCTCAATCCTGTATTGCAGTTTTTTGTGGAGGGTAAGAAGAAACGTCTTATAAAAGATATGCCGCTGTATTCCATTATAGCCATATCACGTGGGCCTATCGTCGAGATGGCCAAACTTAATATAGACCATCGACAGAAACTCACCGAAGAAAAAATACAACAAGTATGCCGTGCCTGCTGGGACGGTCTGCGCAATAGTGAAGAATAATTTTTATACATTTTTATATGGAAAAATACATAAATACTGTCATTGTAGGTTCTGGAAGTTATATGGCTGGGCAAGTAATAAAAAACGATTACTTCCTCAATGCCGAATTTTATGACACAGACAATGAACGTATCCCTCGTTCCAACGAAGAAATCATAGAAAAATTCCGCGAGATAGTAGGTATCGATGAACGTCGCTATGCCGAAGACCACATCACAAATTCTGATATGGCAGCCGCTGCGGCACAACAAGCCATAGACGAATGGGGGGGAGATAAAAATACTCTGGATTATGTTATAGTGGCCCATAACTATGGAGATATGGTGCAGGGTGTACACGCTGTGGAAACAGTGCCAAATATGGCTTGCCGTGTGAAACACAAACTAGGTATAGCCAATAACAAATGTGTGCCTTATGATATGATATTTGGTTGTCCGGGTTGGGTGCAGGGTGTCATACTTGGCCACCAGTTCATACAGGCAGGATTGGCCAAAAACGTATTGGTGATAGGTAGTGATACTCTTTCACGTGCATATGACCCACACGACCGTGACAGTATGATATTTGCCGATGGAGCTGGAGCGGTGGTGCTTTCGGCGATAGAAGATACCAAAAAATATGGCGTCCTTTCTACGGCTGTACAGTCAGACAATGGAGATGAGATAGAATACCTCAAGGGTGGACCAAGTCTTAACCCAGACTACAAAGGCCCTCGCCCATCTATGATACGTATGGCTGGTCGTAAGGTATATGAATATGTGCTTAAAAACGTACCAGCTGCCATAAAAGAAGCTATGGACAAGGCAGGTGTGGGACTGCAAGACACAGAAAAAATGCTCATACACCAGGCCAATGAAAAGATGGACGAAGCAGTATTTTTACGCTTAAAACGTCTGTATCGTGGTTGCACACACGAGAGCAAAGACTATATGCCGCTTACACTGTCATTCTTGGGTAATAGTTCGGTGGCGACGGTTCCTACTCTTTATGACCTAGTAAGCAAGGGCAAACTAGGAGACCATCATTTTACAGCTGGTGGAAATATCATAATGGCATCGGTAGGGGCAGGTATGAATATCAATGCACTGGTGTACCGTTTCCCAGAAGAGAAATAAAATTTTAATAGTTTTATAATAAACTTCCCCCGCCACTTGTGGCGGGGGTTTTATTTTACTCGACCTACATTTCCCTACAAATAAAAAATAATACAAAGATAAGTAACACTCTATTTTACAGATAAAACGTATTGATTATATTTGCTAGCGTGAACAAGTGTTATTGAATATAAAATATACCATTATGAAAAAATTATTGGTTATGGCTATGTTGCTACTGGGTATAGTAGCACAAGCACAGGAAAGAGAAACGGTGTATGTAACATTTACATCTCAACCATTAGGTGGAACAGAAGGAGTAATGAAAGGATACCCTAAACAACGCGAGGTACATTTATCAGAATTGATAATGTTTGACATATATTCATCTCAAAAAAATTATGAAATTACATTTGCACATATAAATTATGACCCTCAAATGCTCTCTCAAATAAGAGCCGTAGAGTGGGATGATACGGTAGAGATAATTTATCGCCCAACATCATTTTTAAACGATGTAACGGTCATAGACCTTGACACTATGCTCCCCTTTGCCGATAAAGCTACCGCCAAAGCGTGGGCAGACACTATGGTAGATAAAAAAGTCTATTTCATAGATAAAAACGACACGGTAGATAATACGTTACGACTTATTCAAGTCAAATATCTTAAAAAAGAATCTTATTAGAAATATACCCGCCACTGCGTGGCGGGGATTGTTTTTTTTTGTATGGTATTAAAACCAGCAGTGGGTCTTACCCGCAAACTGCCTGTGGTGGCTATACCACTGGGTCTTACCCACTTATTGGGCCGAGGATTCTTCCTCGTGTGTGCGAGGTTTTACCTCCTGGATATGCCCGTCTTCCTCTATACGCAACGTGCGGGCAGGGAACTTGAGTATCATCGTATAGTCGTGTGTGGCCATAATGACAGCCGTACCGTGAGTCTGGTTTATATGACGCAATAGTCGCATTATCTCGGCCGAAGTATTGGGGTCTAGGTTACCAGTAGGTTCGTCGGCTATGATGACATCGGGACTGTTGAGAAGGGCACGGGCTATGGCTATGCGTTGCTGTTCTCCTCCCGAAAGCTGGAAAATCTCACGACCTTCGCTGCCTTCCATACCTACGCTTTTCAATACCTCAAGTATGCGTTCCTTCATCTTCTGTTCATCTTTCCAGCCTGTGGCTTTAAGAACAAATGCCAAGTTTTGGAATACATTACGGTCTGAAAGTAACTGGAAATCTTGGAATACTATACCCAGTTTACGACGCAAGAAAGGGATTTTGTCCTCGGGTAGGCGACGTAGGTCAAATCCTGCTACCATACCTTCGCCTTCGGTGAGAGGAAGGTCGGCATACAGTACGCGTAACAATGTACTTTTACCACTACCTGTCTTACCTATAAGGTAAACAAATTCGCCAGCGTCTATGTTTATGTCCACATCATAAAGGACAGCCTTGTTGCGTTGTCCTACAAATGGAGAGTTTATATGTAGTATAGAGTTTTTGTTCATAATATATTATTCTTCTATGATAGACTGATAGCACAGTTTCTGTATGCGGTTGCGGTATGAGCCACGAGATAGTTGGTTGTTGTTCATAGACTCAAATGTGCGGTTGGATAGGAAGATGTATATCATATCGGCTTCGGGGTCTATCCATACTGCTGTACCTGTAAATCCTGTATGACCAAATGTAGCGGGGCCCATTATCTTGTTTGTGAAAGATGGACGGTCAAATCCCAGTCCACGATAGTTCCCCTGGTCGCAATAGTAGCAAGAAGAGAATAGTTTTACGGTACTTTCGTTGATGTAACGACGGCCGCCATACTCTCCTCCCCATAGGTACATCTGTGCCATTTTGGCCATATCATCGGCCGTAGAGAAAAGTCCTGCGTGGCCACTCACACCATCTAGGAATGCAGCAGCCATATCGTGTACATAGCCTTGCACTATGGTATGACGCCAGTATTTTTCATTTTCTGATGGTACTATAGAGTTACGAGAGAAACGGTCCAGAGGATTATACCCACTCTTCCAGGCACCTATAGAGCGATAGAAATCGTCCTGTACCAGTGTGTCTAGACGGTTGCCATAGAACTGTTCTGCCATCTGGCGGAAGATAAAAAATGCAAAGTCTGAATAGACATATTTTTTGTCATCGCGTACAGGAGAAGATATCATCTGTGCC
The DNA here is from genome assembly GCA_017537565.1 of Flavobacteriales bacterium. Lineage (GTDB taxonomy): Bacteria > Bacteroidota > Bacteroidia > Flavobacteriales > UBA1820 > Merdimorpha. The sequence goes on along the minus strand of JAFYKQ010000003.1, from coordinate 5,379 downwards.
TCGATAGTGTCTGTGATGGAATCTATGGCATACATACCATCTACTACCTTGTGGGAGAATCCCGGTGTAGGAGTAGTGCGGTAGTACTGAGGCAGAGGTTCGTCGTTCTCGTCCAATGTCTGGAGGTAGTATGGTATCCAAGCCTTAAGACCTGCACGGTGAGTGAGGATATCGGCCAGTATCATATTTTCTTTGTTTGTGCCTTTGAATTTAGGCATTACATCTCCCAGACGGTCATCTAGTTTTATTTTGCCCTCGTCATATAGTTTCATTACAAATGGCAGGCAAGCCATAACCTTGGTCACCGAAGCCATATCATATATCATATCTCCTGTGAGTGGAAGAGATTCTTTCATATCTCCCATCGTAGTACCTGTCCAGCGGTCATATATCACACGTCCGTGGCGTGCCACTAGGACGTGTACGCCAGGAGCCGCACCACTGCTCACCACTTCGTTCATCACTTCGTCTATCTTGGAAAGAGTGTCGGCACTCATACCTACCTGACTAGGCAGACCGTATGCTATGCGTTTTACCTCTCGAGACTCATCACCTATACCACCAAATATCAACATAGCCGATGCTATCTGTGAGAATGAAGAAGCAGACGAAGCATAGACTACATTAGGAGTACATTCTTCTATTTTTCTCTTTACAAACGCACTCACATTCCCAAACGAAGCGATGATAGTACGCGTATGTGTAGCCAATGCCTGTAGTAGGTCTATATCTGCACGAGAATCTGTGTAAGAAACTATCAGGACGTCTTTTTCGGTGAGTTTTTTAAGCTCTACACGAGAGATAGGGTGTATCTGTACATATTTGGCTAGATATTTGGCAAATGTAGGTGTCTGCTCTCCACAGGATAGATAGTAGAAACGGCCTTCGTCCAGACGCTCTACCGGTATCATATCGCCTTGCCAACGTAGGTCTTTTTCTGCCATAGTCATCACAGTGGCAGTGTCTTTGGTCTGTGATAGGTTGCGTATGGCTCTATTGTAGGAGTTATCGGCTTCCTCGCCGTGCATCATCATCGTAGATACTGCTAGTAGCAGTATGGAGTATAGGTATTTCATATAAATATGATATGTTTATGTATATACTGGTGTTATAAATCTGTTCTTTGTCCATCTTTAAGTGCTATCACAAATGCCGACGTATATCCTTCTTTTTTGGCTTTGTGGACCAATGCATCGGCATCTGCCTTGGAAGGGAAGCCACCGGCACAATATTTGTATAGATTGTTATGTGTATAGCGTGTGATTTTGCCCAGTTTTGATGCTGCCTTTTTCTGTTCTGCATCGGCAGGAACGCGAGAGTAAAACAACTGTACGTAATAAAGACGCCCAGTGCTAGATGTAGCAGATGGCGAAACTTCGGCTTTTTTGGAAGAAGTATCCTCTTTGCCAGAGGCTGGAACTGCTACTGGGCTAGTAGTGGGAGTAGCCGAAGGTGCAAAAGCCTGCTCCAAGGCACTCTTCAAGCGTTCGCTTTCGGTACTTTGTGCCATAGATGGCGTCCCTGTCCATAGAGCAAGGATAATCGTGATGATAACTATGTGTAGATGTCGTTTCATATTATTTGCTCATCTATAATTACATTAGGGCAAATATAAGCAATGATAATCTCAATGACAAAAAATAATCATCATATACATTCACCCACTATGCAGGCTATGTCTTTTACCTGTGTCTTATCCCCTGTACGTGCCGAAAGCAACATATCGTGACACACAGGACAGGCTGTAACTATGACATCACAGGCAGTAGATAACAGTTCTTCATATCTCATAATGGATATTTTCACAGGTATGGAAGATGTGTCCAGAAAAGCTCCGCCGCCACAGCATATAGATTCCCTGGAGTGATGTGGTGCTTCTATCATATGCCGAGAGATGTGTTTAATGATATCTCTCACAGCATCTGTCTTTCCTATACGGGATAAACGACAAGGGTCGTGGTATGTCATACGCGTGGCAGGCAACTGTTTTTTTATAGTCAAAAGACCTCTTTCTATAAGCGTGGCTATAAAATCACTATGATGCCATACCTCTACATCTAGTCCCATAGCGGTATAGTATCTGCTTATGACATTATAACTATGCGGGCAAGGTGTGATGATGTGTTTGTGGCCACTCTTTATGATGGAGTCTATATTTTTACGGGCACACATCTCAAACGTGTATTCGTCACCGCGGTATCTCAACTCTTCGCTGCAATCACATTCCTCTACACATACATATTTTACAGCGGCAGCTTCCAGTATGCGTTTAAGGCTCTCTCTCATATCACCCGATGTGGTATAAGCACTGCTGCCCCACCATAATATGTAAGTCGCGTCAAGGTCTATGTGGCTAGTGTCGTTCATTTTCTGTCGAGATATGTAGGTAATGGGTATCTGCTGTTCTGAGTGCTTTGTGAAGCAGTGTGATATGATGATGGCATATGCCCTTTTTCCAGATATGCATAGCGTTTAATCTCCCATAGCACCTTCATAGGGTTAATGCCTATGGGACACGCTGCCACACAAGCCCCACAAGATATGCATCGTGATATAAAATCATCGTCCATAGCACAGGGATAGAAAGGAGTGTTTTTCTCTATCGCCTTTTTTATGCGTATGTTGGTCTCCATAGGAGAGAAACTCTCGCCTACTATATGTGGTGGACATAGTTCCTCGCAACGTCCGCATTGCGAGCAGGAATATACTCCCAGTGTATCTAGTCGTGATAGTTCGCTGCCGTGGTTACTACCCATAGTACCGCAAGATACATCTGTCACAGTGGTTTTGCCTTCCATCATATCCATCATCATACATACACCGTCCACTCTTTCTGTATCATAAGCTCCTCTACCACGGTTGATGTATCGGTATATCCAGGCTGTGATGATATGCAGATGTTTGGAATATGTGATATAGATAGCAAATAGTACCAGCGTCATATAGTGTGCCGTATGAAATCCATAGATGTCATACTGTGATGCTATAAGCGTAGCACCCGATATTATTTCCAGAAATAGGATAATGTAAGCATCTGCTGCCATAGCAGGAGTAAGGGTAGAAAAACGCGCAGGACGTATCCAGCACCTTCTCATTATAAAGATTATAGCTGCTATTATGGCCGCGACTGCACATATCCCAGCTGTTATATCCCATATGTGATTTCTCACGCCACACGCCTGGATAATGCTGTATGTGGACATTATAATCATTGCCACCACCAGAACCGTATGCAGTACACCTGCTATGGGACGAGAAAAAAACACCCTTGCCCCCGATGTATATATGGGGCTGACTTTATGTGATAAGGCAGGTGTCTTACGTGCAGAACTTATCCTCTTCCACAAGTGCCATACTCTCCATAGCAGTATGATGACCATAACTGCATATATAAAAATGAGTATGATGCTACCTGTGTGCTTCAAGTTTTTATGTTATTTTTTGCCGGCTTTTGCTCTTAGTCGTTCTGCTGCCAATGAGTCTTTGACCATTTTCTTTTCTGTGCGTTCTTTTTTGCCAAAGACAGTTACATTGACATATTTTTTGGGGTGCTCTTTTATGTCTTCTATAAGCAATCCCAGTGATGATGTTGCTTGTGATAGGTTTTGATATAGTTTTTCATCATATATCATACCGCCTATCGTCCCTTCTCCCGAAGCTATCTGGCTAGATATTGCATTCAGTTGAGCCATAGTTTTTTCCAAATCCTTTAACGTATGGGATAGGCTGGCTGTATCTATCACAGCATTTAGTTTTTCTATGCTCGCTGCGGTGTTCTGTGCTATGGAAGAGAAATGGTCTTTGTTTTTCTCCAGTAGTGATTCTGTGTGTTGTGTTATTCCTTCCATATTTTTAAGTGTCACAGATAGCGAAGCTACGCTGCGAGATAGGTTCTCGCGGGTAGAGTCATTAAGGACAGCGTGAATATCTTTAAGCACGCTATCCATAGTGGCTAGTGTAGATGATAGTTGGTCCTTGATAGGGTTTATGGCAGCAAATATAGCATCTGTCATGCCGCCTGCCATACGCGAAGTAAGTGTATCTCCCTTTACTGCCTGCACGTCGCCTGGGAGTAGGACTATCTTCATTTCTACGTCAGACATCAGACCTTCGCCCTGAGCTATTTCGGCTATTGAATTTTTGGAGAATTGATAATCCTTGTCTACTTCAAATTTCACCACAACGCGAGATAGGTCGCCCGTAAAGAAAGATATATCAGACACGATACCCACACGTACTCCGTTTATTTTTACAGGGCGTCCTGTCTGCAATCCTCCCGATGTGGGATAGACGGCATAGTAATAGTCATTTGGGTTGAAAAGATTATACCCTTTTATGAAGTTGAGTATCCATATAAATGATAACAATACTACAAGGCTTACCAGTCCTATCTTAAATTCTTTTCCGTATTTCAAAACCAAACAATATTATAGTTAATGTTTTTCCTAATGTATTTTAGCGTACAAAGATACATATATTTCCTTTTATCTGCAATCCACATTTTAACCCCAGCAATGCTCATTTTTTCCCATAAATAAAATTACCATAAAGTTTATCCCCCACCTATCGGAGCAATGTATTTTTCACTAAATTAGCAGCGTAAATAAAAATATCTACTACTATGAAAAAATTACTAATTATGGCTATGTTGCTACTGGGTATAGTAGCACAGGCACAGGAAAGAGAAACGGTGTATGTAACGTTTACCTCAAAAGTTTCTGGAGAAACAGAAGGTGTAATAAAATCATACCCTAAACAAAGGGAAACCCACCTTTCAGAACCAATGGCGTTTAGGGTACGCTCTCAGTTAAAAAATTATATGTTAACATATATGCATTTAAATTATAACACTCAAATGCTTTCACAAATAAGAGAAATAGAATGGAATGATACTATGGAAATAATTTATCGCCCTACTTCGTTCTTAAATGAAGTTACAGTTATAGACCTTGACACTATGCTCCCCTTTGTAGATGAGACTACCGCCAAAGCGTGGGCAGATACTATGGTAGATAAAAAAGTCTATTTCATAGATAAAAATGATACGGTAGATGGTACATTGCGTCTCATACAAGTAAAATACATTAAATACGTTAAATATTAACCGCACCCCACCTTTCGGTGGGGTTTTTATTTATTTTTTTTCACTAAATTAGCCACATAAATAAAAGTATCTACTACTATGAAAAAAACACTATTTATCTTGATTGCTCTTTCTGCCATAGTAGCCTGTACGGGTAGAGAAGAAAAAAAATTACCCTCATCGGCTACTACTATTCATATAGATGTTAATACAGCCGAAAAACATATGGATATGTCTGAATATCTGGATACCTCATTCTTCAAGGCTATTCCACTGGAGACTACCGCAGAATGTCT
>JAFYKQ010000016.1 GCA_017537565.1 Flavobacteriales bacterium | reverse complement strand
TGTTGTTGTCTTGTGTGCGATGAATTCTTGCTTACACCACGCACAAATTCGTTTAATGTCAATGTTGCTACTCATTTCTTTTCTCTTTATTTCACCAATATTTTTGTATAACTCCGTAAATTCCCGTAAAATGGCGTAAAACTCTTCCATCACCTCGCCAACGCAAAATCGCATTTCAAGCGGCGAGGTACACAGGAGGTACAAAAACAGGCGTAAAAAGGCTTAGCAACGATTAACAACGATGCTTGCACAAATAAAAATAGCACCCGTAAAGAGTGCTATATTAACCATTTATGATTGATTTAACTATTTGATAATCAACTACTTACTTGCCGATGCAGAAGCGAGAGAAAATAGCCCCTAATATATCATCAGAAGAGACGTCACCTGTTATCTCGGCTAGGATATTTATAGCTTCGCGTATATCAACAGATAAAAGATCGGCCGTGAGACCTACCTGCATACCCGACACTACCCTATCTATCGACACCGAAGCTCGTAAGAGTGCATCATAATGGCGAGCATTGGTTACAATCATACGAGACGAAAGGTCATTCACTCCCGACACATACAACAATCGCTCTCTCAAAGTATCGAGTCCCTGTCGCTCCTTGGCCGAGATATAAATCGTTCCTTCGGGTGCTTTAACCTGTCCCGTTACATCTATCTTGTTTTCTACCGGTATGATATGTTTGGAAGGGTAAAGCGTACGCAAATGTTCTATTTCGTCCCACCACTCCATATTTACGTGTGCAGAATCTGTCATATAAATGACTATAACGGCTTCTTCTATTTTTTTACGAGCACGGTCTATACCTATACGTTCTATCTCGTCATCGGTAGTGCGTAACCCTGCTGTATCTATAAAACGGAAACGAATGCCGCCTATGTTTATCTCGTCTTCCACCGTATCCCTAGTTGTACCAGGAATATGAGAAACGATAGCTCTTTCCTCCCCTACCAAGGCATTGAGTAATGTACTTTTACCTACATTTGGAGAGCCAACTATTGCTACCGGTATGCCATTTTTTATAACATTTCCCACCGCAAAACTATCTGTAAGCTCTTCTATTGTCTCTCTTATGTCTTCCAGCAAGACACGCAAACGCTCACGGTCTGCAAATTCCACATCTTCATCGGAAAAGTCCAGTTCCAATTCCAAAAGAGATGCAAAATCCACCAATTTATCTCGCAACGAAGCTATAACTTGCGAATATCCACCTCTCATTTGATAGATAGCCGTAGCGTGTGATGCCGAAGACTCACTCTCTATAAGGTCGGCTACAGCTTCGGCTTGTGAGAGGTCCATACGTCCACTTACAAATGCTCTACGTGTAAACTCCCCTGCCGATGCCATACGAGCTCCACGACGTATGAAAAGCTGAAGAAGCGTATTCTGCACATATACAGACCCGTGGCAAGATATCTCTACCGTATCCTCTCCCGTATATGAACGTGGTGCTCGGAAAACGGTAGCCACCACTTCATCTATCACATCATCTGCATCTCTTATAAGTCCAAAGTGCGCAGTATGTGTCGCCACAGTTTTAAGGCTTTTCCCAACAGGCGAATGAAATACACTATCTACTATTTCTATAGCACGACTACCGCTTATACGTAACACGGCTATAGCACCCATACCAGCAGGAGTCGAAAGAGCGACTATCGTATCGTTATATATCATCTTATGATTTAGTTTTCTTCTTCGTTATAGTATTCAAACAGGAAGTCGTTATAAGGGAAACGCTGCATATGTATCTGTGCAGCCACGTCATAAATTTTATGACGCAACTCTTCTATATTAAGACGATTAACAGCCGATATAAACACCGTATTTTCCCCCGTTTTATTCACCCAAGTGCGTTGCCACTCTTCTAGTGGTATATTTTCTCGTGTACGTTCTGTAAGGTCATCGTCGTCTTTTGGAACAAAAGTATATGCATCTATCTTATTAAACACCATAATGGTAGGTTTATCGCTAGCTCCTATATCCTTGAGGATACCATTCACAGCCGCTATATGGTCTTCAAACGAAGGGTGAGATATATCCACCACGTGAAGAACAACATCGGCCTCACGTACTTCGTCAAGTGTGGATTTAAACGATTCGACCAGTTCGGTAGGAAGTTTACGAATGAATCCCACTGTATCTGTAAGCAAGAATGGCAGGTTGGCAATTACGACCTTACGTACCGTGGTATCCAGCGTTGCAAAGAGTTTGTTTTCGGCAAATACATCAGACTTGCTAAGCAGATTCATCAGCGTGCTTTTACCCACGTTTGTATATCCCACCAATGCCACACGTACTGTCTTGCCTCGGTTTTTACGTTGAGTGGACATCTGGCGGTCTATCGATGATAGTTTCTCACGCAAAAGACTTATACGGTCGCGTACTATACGACGGTCTGTCTCGATTTCTGTTTCACCCGGTCCACGCAATCCTATACCACCTCGCTGGCGTTCCAAGTGAGTCCACATATGTGTAAGACGAGGTAGCAGATACTGGTATTGGGCGAGTTCTACCTGTGTACGGGCATATGACGTCTGTGCACGACGAGCAAATATATCCAGGATAAGATTTGTTCTGTCCAGTATCTTTACGCCTGTTATCTCGCGCCCTATATTACGCAATTGCCCCGAAGAGAGTTCATCGTCAAATATGATACAATCTACCTCTTCGTGTTCTTCTATATAGCGTTTTATTTCCTCTATCTTACCACTACCTACAAATGTGCGAGGATTTGGCATATCCAGACGCTGACGGAAACGAGCCACCACGACAGCACCTGCCGTCTGTGCCAAAAATTCCAGTTCGTCTAGATATTCTTCCAGTTTTCTTTCATCTTGGTATGGAGTTATAAGCCCCACCAAGACGGCACATTCATATTTTACTTCTGAAGTTTCTATCATTACAGGATAGTTTTATGATGGATAAAAATTCCGCCCCTACTCTATCATCATCAAAGTAGGAAAGCGGAATATAACTAAACATTACGTTCTATCAATACTCAAATAGGCACTTGACTGTCTTACCAGCCAATTTTTCTTCTCCTTTCAGAAAGTTAAGTTTCATAAGGAAAGACATAAGTACCACTTCACCACCAGCTTTTTCCACCAGTTTCATCACCGCCTCGGCGGTACCACCAGTAGCCAACACATCATCGTGAACCATTACTTTATCACCAGGCTTAATAGCATCAGCGTGTATTTCTACCACATCTGTTCCATATTCCAAATCATACTCCATCGCTATGGTTTCATATGGCAGTTTACCTTTTTTACGTACAGGAACATATCCTACTCCAAGTTCATTGGCTATAAGAGAACCAAAGAAGAATCCACGAGATTCTACCGCTGCCACCTTGGTAACACCCAGTCCCTCGGCCTGTGCCACCAACTGACGCAAAGCCTCACGAGTTGCCTCGGGAGAAAGCAGAAGAGGTGTTATATCCTTAAACAATACTCCCTCTTTAGGGAAATTCTGTACGTCGCGTATGTATTTACTTAAATCCATTTTATATGTATTATTTATATTTTAT
>JAFYKQ010000015.1 GCA_017537565.1 Flavobacteriales bacterium | reverse complement strand
ATACATCATATCATCTACCTCTACTCCCAACATATGAGCCTGATGTGTATTCATCATCACAAGCGGTTCATCTACCAACATAAGCGAATCCAGTTCATATCCCTCGTCCTCATCTGCATAATCTTCTTCACTCATGTCGTCCCATTCTTCCTCACAGTCGTGATGAGAGTGTCCTCCACAGCAGTGGTGTTCTCCCTCTTCGTCACCATGATGGCCGTGTCCTCCACAGCAGTGGTGTTCGCCTTCCTCGCCTTCGTGGTGGTGACCGCCACGACCTCCACAACAACAATGACGTTCTGGCATATTACCCGTAGCATATACAAATATATCTACTCCCAGCACATTCTGCATACCGTCCTCTTTCTCTATAAGAGCAGCAAACTCCTCCCCTATCTTACTCATAGGAACCAGGAGCATTTTTCCATTTAAATTCTTTATTTCCATTTCTTCACTATTTATATACGGCAAAGTTACACATAATATCTCTATAAAAGAAACCAGATATGTGTTATAAATAATATCCATATAGGATTTTTGAATAGATAAAACATATAGTTTTGGCTATAAATGTGTACATTTGCAGTTTGTAACACTAGATTAAACAGCTATCATTTATACAAATGGAATACAATCACATTGAGATAGAGAAAAAATGGCAGAAGTACTGGGCAGAAAACCATACCTATGCCGCTTCAAATGATTCATCACTTCCCAAATATTATGTGCTGGATATGTTCCCTTATCCATCGGGAGCAGGCCTACACGTAGGTCACCCACTGGGATATATAGCATCAGACATATATGCACGTTATCGCCGTCATACGGGATATAACGTGCTGCACCCTATGGGGTATGACGCATTTGGTCTTCCAGCCGAACAGTACGCCATACAGACAGGACAGCACCCCGCCATCACTACCGAAGAAAACATAGCTCGTTATCGCAGCCAGCTGGACAAGATAGGTCTATCGTTTGACTGGGACCGTGAGGTGCGTACTTGTATGCCAGATTACTACCACTGGACACAATGGATTTTCATACAGTTGTACAACAGCTACTATGACTGTGATGAGAATCGTGCAATGAAGATAGAGCACCTGGTAGCAAAACTGGAAAAAGGAGGTAGCGATGCCGCTCACGCTGCTTGTGATGACGACACTCCTTATTTCACAGCCGAAGATTGGGCATCATATGACGATAAAAAACGCAATGAAATACTGGCCAAATATCGCCTTACATACCTTTCAGAAACCGAAGTAAACTGGTGTCCAGGTCTAGGCACAGTATTGGCAAATGACGAAGTAAAAGATGGTCTTTCTGAACGCGGAGGCTTCCCAGTAGTACGCAAAAAAATGCTGCAATGGAGTATGCGTATTACGGCCTATGCACAACGTTTGCTAGATGGTCTAGATATGATAGACTGGTCTGACAGCATAAAAGAATCACAGAGATACTGGATAGGCCGCAGCCAAGGTGCTTCGGTATGGTTTGACGTAGATGGTACCGACAAGAAATTTGAGATATTCACTACACGCCCCGACACGATATTTGGTGTGACGTTTATGACATTGGCACCAGAACACCCACTGGTAAGAGAGATAACTACTCCTGCTCAAAAAGAAGAAGTAGAGGCTTACATCACGGCTACTTCTATGCGTAGCGAGAGAGAACGTATGGCAGACGTTACCCGTATAAGCGGAGCATTTACAGGAGCTTATGCCATACATCCATTCACCGGCGAACGCATACCTATCTACATAGGCGACTATGTATTGGCAGGATATGGAACGGGTGCCGTTATGGCTGTTCCATCGGGCGACACACGCGACTATGCATTTGCACGTCATTTTGGAATAGATATCAAACCTATCCTTAAAGACAAAGATATATCCAGTGAAGCCTACACAGCCAAAGACGGAACGTATATCCACGATTTTATAGCAGGTGATGACTACACTACCGCTACTGCCAAAGTGATAGAAAAACTGGAAGGCATGCATCGCGGACGTGGTAAGATACAGTATCGTTTGCGTGATGCGGTGTTCTCTCGCCAGCGTTACTGGGGTGAGCCATTCCCTGTGTACTACAAGGACGGCGTTCCATATATGTTGGGCGAAGACAAACTTCCAGTCCTTCTACCCGAAGTTGATAAATATCTACCTACCGAAAGCGGTGAACCACCACTGGGCCACGCCAAAGACTGGCAGACAGAGGAAGGCTATCCTATGGAGCTTAATACGATGCCTGGTTGGGCTGGTTCTTCGTGGTATTTCCTACGTTATATGGACCCTCACAACGACAAAGAATTTGCATCTAGTGAAGCCCTTAACTATTGGCAGGACGTGGACCTTTACATAGGAGGTTCTGAACACGCCACAGGTCACTTGCTATATGCACGTTTCTGGCACAAATTCCTTCACGATATGGGTTATGTCCCTACCGAGGAGCCATTCAAAAAACTGATAAACCAAGGTATGATATTGGGTACTTCGGCATTTGTATATCGTATAAACGGCACCAATACGTTTGTTTCTGAAGGCAAAAAAGATGCTTACCAGACAACCGCCCTACACGTTGACGTTTCGCTCGTACAGAATCACTCACTGGACATGGAAGGCTTTAAGGCTTGGCGTCCAGAATACGCTACGGCCGAATTCATAACCGAAGACGACGGACGTTACATATGTGGCGAAGAGGTAGAAAAGATGTCCAAATCCAAATACAATGTCGTAAACCCAGACTACATAGTAGAGAACTACGGTGCCGACACACTGCGTCTGTATGAAATGTTCCTCGGCCCACTGGAATTATCCAAACCTTGGAAGACAGAGGGTATAAATGGTGTATCGGGTTTCTTGAAGAAGATGTGGAAACTGTACTTTGACCGCGATGGACTGTGTGTTACAGACGAAGTTCCTACACGTGATGAACTCAAATCTCTACACCGTCTTATCAAGAAAGTACGCGAGGACATAGAGTCATTCTCTTACAACACATCGGTAAGTGCGTTTATGATAGCCGTAAACGACCTTAAAGGTTGCCACAAACGTGCTATACTGGAACCATTGGCAGTACTTATATCTCCATTTGCTCCACACATAGCCGAAGAGCTATGGGAGGCTATGGGACACGAGGGTAGCATTACGAGAGTAGAATACCCTACACACGACGAAAAATATCTGGTAGAGACTTCGTTTGAATATCCAGTGATGGTACGTGGTAAATTGCGTTTCAAGGCCGAATATGACCTATCTATGAGCATAGAAGAAGTAGAAAAGGCTATACGTGCAGACGAACGAATAGAAAAAGCCACACAGGGTGCCGAAATAAAACGCGTGGTAGTAGTTCACGGTAAGATAATCAACCTAGTGATATAATACATACTCTTATCACCAAACAAGGCTCGCCTATGGCGAGCCTTGTTTATTTTATATCACTTATCTCATAAACACATCTTCTTCTGTAAGCAAACCCAGATGTATCAATGCACGTGCCACTCCGTCATCATCTACATTACTCGTTACGTAGTCTGCCGCTGCCTTTACTTCGTCTGATGCTTGCCCCATAGCTACCCCCACAGCAGCATAACGCAACATATCTATATCATTGCCCCCATCACCTATGGCCATCGTCTGGCTCTTGTCTATGCCATAACGTTCACACAATAGGTCTATACCATCACTCTTGGACGATGAAAGAGGTACCACATCGGCAAATACGTCTGTCCATCTCATAGCCTTGCTTGTTTTCATCACAGAAGAAAACAGATACTCTTCATCTGCTGGAGAAAAGAAACCCAAAAGCTGTGGAGCTCCCTCACGTACCATTTTTTTCCAATCCTCCCATTGTAAGACACATGGCGGTGGTACATTTACAGCACGATAGAAATCTATCACCACCGACGAATCCCTATCTAGATACATACCATCATCTCTCACTATAACACAAGGAAAAGGAGTCGATGAATTTTCCTGATGCTCTATGAGGCGTTCTATATCATCACTACCTATAGTCTTCTCACACAGTCTGTTCCCCTCGTGGTCTATACACACACCTCCATTAAATGTTATATAACCGTCCATAGGCGGTAGTGTCACGAGGTCTATATCGGCCTTACGACGACCCGATGCTATAAAAGTGCGTATGCCCTTGCTATGAAGAGCCTCTATCGCTCTCCAAGTACTAGTAGGGACTTTATGAGTAGTAAAACTTAAAAGTGTACCGTCTATATCAAAAAATACAGCTCTTATCATACTAGTAAAATTCTACTTCGGTAGCACCCTCTCCATATAGATGAAAAGGAGCATCAAAATAACAACAACGTGGATATCCCTTGAGCATATGTATCAGTTCGTCTTTAAGGACACCATCACCTACACCGTGTATAAATATAAGACGGCGATGACGTTCTGCACGTGCAGCATCTATGGCCGTACGAGCATATCTCAACTGGTATTCAAGCATATCACCACTGGTCATACCTCGTGTAGATTTAACCAATTTTTCTATATGCAAATCCAGCACACGAGCTGGTACCACACGCTGGGCTTTGTTGGTAGGAGGAGTTGCTCGACGTGGTTTGTTATACTTATCGTGAGATACAAAATCCCAGTCTTTGTCTGGTATAAAAGCCGAAAGTGCTTCGCTGGCGGTCTCTTGTGATACTATTTCATTTGGCTTACACTTGTATTCAAAACCATCTGTCGTTTCTACCACTATCACATCACGATGTACACGTACGACGACGCCCTTCACGTCTTCATCACGGAAGGCGACCTTTTCCCCTACCCTGAATGGCGAGGTAAACTCTTCCTCTTGCTCGTGGAATTTCATACCCTACACTATTTATTTTTTAAGGATTCCCAGCAGTTCTTCTAGTTTTACTTCGCTTTGCGAACCCTCGTTCATATTTTTAAGGGTAAAGACACCTTTTTCTACCTCACTGCTACCAGCTATGGCTACATATGGTATTGATTTTTTATTGGCATAGTCCATCTGTCGGCCCAATTTTACCGCATCGGGATATATTTCGGCCTTGATACCTGCCGCACGCAATTCTTTAAGAGCCTTCACGCTGTAAAGAGCTTCGTTTTCTCCCATATTGGCAAAAATAAGCTGTACTCCCTCATCTACATTGCCCGCAAAGAGTCCCAATTCCTCCAATGCCAGATATATTCTATCCAGACCAAACGACACTCCTACACCCGACACGTTCTTCATACCAAATATGCCCGTAAGGTCATCATAACGACCTCCGCCACCTATCGAACCTATCTGCACACCGTGAGCCTTCACTTCAAATATAGCTCCCGTATAGTAGTTAAGACCACGTGCAAGCGTAAGGTCCAGTTCCAGTCGAGCCGAACGAAGACCCACTCCCCTTACCTTATCAAATATAAAACTCAGTTCTTCTATACCCTTACGACCAGTTTCACTCTCCTGCATAGTCTCCTCCAGAAGGTTCCACATATCCTCTTCGTTTTTAACCTGCATAAATGGACGTATCACCTCTATCGAATGGTCTGTAAGGCCTCTTTCTTTCATTTCGGCAACGACAGCCTCTTCGCCTATCTTGTCCAGTTTGTCAAGAGCAACAGTCATATCCACCAGCAGGTCTGCCTGTCCTGTTACTTCGGCCAAGCCAGATAGTATCTTGCGGTTGTTTATCTTTATGCTTACAGGTAGTCCCAGACGCGTAAAGACCTCGTCATACAACTGCACCAATTCTACTTCCTGCCATAGGCTACGCGTACCTACCACGTCGGCATCACACTGATAGAATTCACGATAACGTCCCTTCTGTGGACGGTCGGCACGCCATACTGGCTGCATCTGGAAACGTTTAAATGGGAATGTTATCTCATTCTGATGCTGAACCACATATCGTGCAAATGGGACAGTAAGGTCATAACGCAATGCTTTCTCACTTATATGACGTGTCAAGTGCTGTGAGTCTTTGGCTTCCAGCATATCTTGTGGAGCCTTTGAAAGGTAATCTCCCGAATTAAGAATCTTAAATATAAGACGGTCTCCCTCTTCACCATATTTACCCATCAGTGTAGAAAGATTTTCAAACGACGGAGTTTCTATCTGCATAAATCCATAACGAGAAAAAGCATCTCTTAGCACCGAAAACATATAGTTACGGCGAGACATTTCTATGGGTGAGAGGTCACGTGTACCCTTTGGTAGGGAAGGTTTTTCTGCCATTCTAGTAGTGTGTTTTGTTTTAAAGAACAAATGTACGTTTTTTTAAGCGTACCACAGCAATTTATTTCATCATTATTTACTCTTGCTGGGCTTCCCAGCCGGAGAGGCTCCGGTGCCAAATTTAAAACCAGCAGCAGGTCTTACCTGCAAAAAAGGCTCGCCGCAGGCGAGCCTTTTATTTATTGCATCAATAAATTTTATTCGTCTTTATCATCTGTTGGATTCATATAAAGATCCACCAGACCTTCGGGACAATCCACATAAATGACTCCGCTCGCCTTGTCAACCTTCTCTATAAAATCATCTACCATAGGCAGCAGTATCTCTACCCCATCGTTCTCTATCTCAAAAAGAGCCTGTGCCGAACTATCATTCACTCCCTTTACCTCGCCTATATCTCCACACACTTTATCTACCACCCTATAACCCACTATCTCGTGATAGTAGAACTGACCTTCGCCCAATTCTGGCAGGCATTCAATAGGCAGATAAGCCTCCTTTCTCAATAGTTTTTCGGCTTCCTGCTCACTATCCACCCCTTCAAATTTCACACGAATGAATTGGCCTTGGAACAGGGAACGCTCTATAAAAAATGGAACCATCGTTCCCGACATATCCAGGAACAATGATTCCAATTCTGCATAAGACTCTGGTACGTCTGTATCCAATTTAAGGACTAAATCTCCCTTAAACCCGTGTTTGCGAACTATCTTACCCAGATAGAAACAATCACCAAATGAACTGTTCATACCCTCCCGAGTCTACGATTTTTTACAGAAAACTATTCTGCAGCCTGTTCTTCTGCTGGAGCTTCTTCTACCACTTCTGCTTCTGCTTTTGCAGCTTCAGCAGCAGCTTTCTTGGCAGCTAGAGCCTCTGCTTTTTTGGCATTTGTTTCGGCTTCAGCTTTAAGAGATTCTGCTTTTCTTTCAGCAGCAGATTTAGCCAAGCTATCTACTTTTCCGCTTACTTTAGCCTCTTTCTCTTTCAACCACTGTGCAAATTTCTCATCTGCTACTTCCTGTGTGAAAGCACCCTTGCGTACACCGCCGTTAAGGTGTTTTTTAAGAAGAGCACCCTTGTAAGAAAGGATACGAGAAGCTGTAAGAGTAGGCTGTGCACCTTTTTCCAACCATTCCACTGCACGGTCTAGTTTAAGAGTGATCGTAGCAGGATTTGTGTTAGGGTTGTAAGTACCTAGATTTTCGATAAAACGACCATCGCGTTTGTCGATTGAATTGGCTACTACTATCTTGTAGAAAGCAGCACCTTTTTTACCGTGTCTTTGAAGACGTATTTTTACCATTTGTAAGGTGTTTTGTGAAGGTTCTCGACCTTCGGTTAATGATTCCTTTTGCTCCTTTCCCGAAAGAGCGTGGCAAAGATACGTATTTTTTATCATTCCCTATTACAGTTATTTACATTTTTTTACTACTTTAGCACTATGGATTTGATGTATATAGAAAATAAGGCAAGACAATACCACAGCAGTGATGCGACAGGGCACGATTTTTCACACATAGAAAGAGTGAAAAATAATGCGATAAAGATAGCAAGCCACTACATAGATGCAGACATAAATATAATATGCTGTGCCGCACTACTGCACGATGTTGCCGACCATAAACTCATCGATGCAAAAGACCACGATGTAGTTATAGATATGATGCGTGGGTGGATAAAGGAAGCTGGTGGCAGTGATGCCTCTGCCCGACACATACTACATATATGCCAAAACATATCATTCTCCACACGTGATAAAAACGACAGTCTTTCACTGGAAGGACAGATAGTACAAGACGCCGACCGTCTAGACGCCATAGGAGCCATAGGCATAGCCCGCACATTTGCATACGGTGGAGCCAAAGGCCGTAAGATGTATAACGACAACGGCCGTGACACCCTGTCTCATTTCTATGAAAAACTACTTATGATAAAAGACCTGATGAATACACACATAGGCCATCAGATGGCAGAAGAGAGACATCATTTTATGAAAGAATTCCTATCTCACTTCTATGACGAATGTAGTCTGAAACAACAATAACTTTTATCACATAACAAAACCCCGCCTCGAGGCGGGGTTTTCATTGTGGAGAAGATGGGGCTCGAACCCACGACCTCTTGCATGCCATGCAAGCGCTCTAGCCAACTGAGCTACATCCCCTTCATCGTATCAGTTGCAAATATATATAAAGTTCCATACCTACAAAAGTTTTTTAGAGGTTTCTTTTTTAGTAAAAAAAATATCGATTTGGGTGTACAACATACATAAATTTTTTTTTAATATTGTGCTTGGCTTACAGAAAAGCCAAAAACACACATTAAATACAATCTAAATTCTCAAAATAAAATGATAATAGGTGTTCCAAAAGAAATCAAAAACAACGAAAACCGTGTAGCTATGACACCTGCCGGTGTTATGGAATTGGTAAAAAATGGTCATAAGGTATATGTTCAGCACACTGCCGGGATAGGTAGCGGCATATCAGACGAAGACTATGTTGAAGCTGGTGCCGAAATCCTGCCTACAATAGAAGATGTGTATGCAGCTGCCGAAATGATAGTCAAGGTAAAAGAACCTATCGAACCCGAATATAAACTCATCAAGAAAGACCAACTGGTATTTACATATTTCCACTTTGCATCTGAAGAAGCTCTTACCGATGCTATGATAGAACAAGGTGCTGTATGTCTTGCATACGAAACAGTACAGCTCCCAGACCGTTCGCTACCTCTTCTTCTTCCTATGAGTGAGGTTGCGGGACGTATGTCTATCCAGGAAGGCGCCAAATATCTGGAAAAACCATTCGGTGGACGTGGTATCCTATTGGGTGGTGTAGCAGGTGTAGCTCCTGCCAAAGTAGTCGTTCTAGGTGGTGGTATGGTAGGTACTTCGGCTGCCAAGATGGCTGCTGGTATGCTTGCCGACGTTACCATTATGGATATATCTATCCCTCGCCTACGTTATCTAGATGACGTGATGCCTGCCAATGTTAAAACCATTGTATCCAACGAATACAACGTACGCAAGGCTCTTAAAGATGCAGACTTGGTTATAGGTTCTGTACTTATCCCTGGTGCAAAAGCTCCTAAACTTATCCGTCGTGAAATGTTGAAGGACATGAAGAAAGGTGCTGTGATAGTAGACGTAGCTGTAGACCAAGGTGGTTGTGCAGAAACTTGCCGTCCTACGACACACAACGACCCAACATTTGAAGTAGATGGAGTGGTACACTATTGCGTAGCCAATATGCCTGGCGCGGTTCCTGTAACATCTACTGCTGCTCTTACAAACGCTACTCTTCCATACGTTGTACGCCTGGCCAACAAAGGATGGAAGAAAGCCTGCATAGAAGACGAAGCATTGAAAAAAGGTCTTAACGTGGTACAGGGTAAAGTGGTATTCAAAGCCGTTGCCGAAGCATTTAACCTACCATATACTCCAGTAGAAGAAGTTCTAGCATAGAGAATTCTCCATATTAAACAAGCCCCCTCAAATTACGAGGGGGCTTGTTGTTATGAGTCTATTTTATTGATGACATGGACTTATTTTTTCATATAAACATCATCATATAGACGGCTAGGCTCTACATCATAATAGTAATGAATAGTAACACTATTTGATGTGAAAGAACCTTTAGCGTAATGCTCTTTCCAATAACTATTATATAAATTATAAAATTTTATAGTATTGCCATCTATGGTATATGTACCCACATAGGAAGTATTAGTATATGAATCCCATATCTTTACATTTGAATCATCGATAAATTCAACATATTTGGTATACCTTATATTAAGTAAAGATGTAATACTATCATGTGACCATAAGGTTCCTTCTAGAGGATTAGACGTATTGTCTTTACTGCACGAATAGAAAACAAATGCTGTTGCACATAGCAACATCAATCCTAAAAATTTTTTCATTTTTTCTAATTTTAAGTTAAACATATTATTATACTTTTGTTCTCATTGCCACAGAGATGGCAACCGTTTAACTTAAAAAGAAACGTGGGCGTACTTACAGCAACGAGGTACGACCAAGCACCTACAAACACATAAGCACAACCCACGCTATACTGCGTGAGCATTCAATATGCCTATTGGTGTGTTTGCTTTTAAAATTGGTCGTTTTCGTTGCAAACCAATAGCCTAAATGCCATCAAAACAAATTGCGTCCTTCGCAATTCTAATGACAAATATAATGAATTCTTTGGAGGTGAAGGATATTTGAAACATTTTTTATATCAAAAATTACTATCTTTGAAAAAAATTTAAGCAATGGATATAAAAATAGGATATAAAGAGATAGAGAGTTTTGTAAACAGGCACTACGGGCTATGTGTAGGACTATCTATGGCTTATGAGAACACGATAGAACTCACATATAAACACAATCGTTATATGCCTACTGTGATACTACATCTATCTGTGGCAGAGATAGGAGACACCTATGCGGTGTTTAATTATTCCAGTCCTATGTTGGTAGGTCGTGTGATAGAAAAAGTGGTATCTATGCTCGGCAAATATCTACCTACAGATATAGTTATCTTATCTCCCGAAAAAAAAGAAATAAAGGTAGATATGCAAGGCATGGAAAGCAGTCAAATACTGCTATCTATGTTATCGCTGGAAGATTTACTCATAACAGATGATGGAATAGAAATAAATTGTAAAATAAAATAACCTCCCACACCCCCATAAAAAAACGGCAGCCGAGGCTGCCGTTTTTTATGTATAAATACTTTTTCTTATTACGAAATAGAAGAACCATTAGGAACATCTCCCGTAGGTGCTACAAATTCCAGACGCCCATCTGGATATTCGGTCATAAGAATCATACCATTGGAAGTGATACCGCGTATGTCTCGTGGAGCAAGATTTACCAGCACACATACACGACGACCTATCACGTCTTCTGGTGAGAAACTCTCGGCTATACCCGACACCACTGTACGCACATCCAGTCCAGTGTCTATCGTCAGTTTAAGTAGTTTTTTGGCTTTGGCTACTTTTTCGGCTGCCAGGATAGTACCTACTCTTATATCCATCTTTGCAAAATCATCATATGCTATGACTTCCTTGGCAGGTTCTTTGGCCTTGGCAGCGGCTATATTCTCCATACGTGCTTTTTCCAATTTTTGAAGTTGGAAATCTATCGCTTCGTCTTCTATCTTTTCAAAAAGAAGAGAAACCTCTCCTATCTTATGACCTGTAGGTATAAGCACTTCTCGAGAAGCCACCTCGTCCCATACTGGAGCCGTGATATTCATCATCTGTGCTAGTTTTCCAGCAGCAAAAGGCACAAAAGGCTCACACATCGTCGTAAGACTCGCTGCTATTTGCAGTGCAGTGTACATTATAGCCTCGGTACGTACAGCATCTGTTTTCACTACTTTCCAAGGCTCACTTTCTGCCAGATATTTGTTACCAAGACGTGCCAAGTTCATCATCTCGGCAGCAGCCTCACGGAAACGATATTTCTCTATCGATGCAGCTATCTTTTCTGGGTAGCCACGCATCTCTTCAAGCACAGCACGGTCTTCATCTGTAATGTTTTCGCCGCTAGGTACTACCCCACCGTAATATTTCTGTGTAAGAACCAATGCACGGTTTACAAAATTACCAAGTATAGCTACCAGTTCACTATTATTTCTTCCCTGGAAATCCTTCCAAGTAAAGTCATTGTCTTTGGTCTCGGGTGCTGTGGCTATAAGAGCATAACGCAACACGTCTTGTTTACCTGGGAACTCTTCCAGATATTCATTGAGCCATACAGCCCAGTTTTTGGACGTAGATAGTTTGTTACCCTCTAGGTTTAGGAATTCGTTGGCTGGCACGTTTTCTGGTAGTATGTAACCACCGTGAGCACGCAACATAGAAGGGAATATGATACAATGGAAAACTATATTGTCCTTACCTATGAAATGGACAAGTTTGGTATCATCGCTCTTCCAGTATGGCTCCCAGTCCTTACCTTCTCTTTCTGCCCATTCTTTGGTCGATGAGATATAACCTATAGGAGCATCAAACCACACATACAACACTTTTCCTTCGGCTCCTTCTACAGGAACAGGAATACCCCAGTCTAGGTCACGAGTAACGGCACGTGGACGCAATCCATCGTCCAACCAAGATTTCACCTGTCCCAGTACGTTTGGTTTCCAGTCACCCTTATGTCCTTCCAGTATCCACTCGCGAAGCCACTGCTCATACTGTTCCAATGGCAGATACCAGTGTGTAGTCTCTTTAAGCACCGGTGTATTACCACTCAATGCACTCTTTGGGTCTATGAGTTCCTGTGGAGAAAGTGTAGAACCACATTTCTCACACTGGTCACCATAAGCGCCTTCGGCTCCACATTTAGGACAAGTACCCGTTATGTAGCGGTCTGCCAGGAATTGCTGTGCTGCTTCATCATAGTATTGGCTGGAAGTCTCTTCTATGAATTTTCCTTCTTCATAAAGACGACGGAAGAAATCTGATGCCGTACGATGATGTACTGCTGCCGACGTACGAGAATAGTTATCAAACGATATTCCAAACGCCGCAAACGAATCCTTGATAATCTTGTTGTATTTATCTACCACCTGTTGAGGTGTAATGCCTTCTTTTTTGGCCTTGATGGTGATAGGCACACCGTGCTCATCACTACCGCATATAAATGCTACGTCGCGTCCACGTGAACGCAGATAACGCACATATACATCGGCAGGAACATACACACCTGCCAGGTGTCCTATATGCACCGGCCCATTGGTATATGGCAGGGCAGCCGTAACGGTGTATCTCTTTATTTCCTTATTCATAATGATATTTTTATTTATTGTTTTTCTTTTCTATGTATGAGTGAACAGCTCTTGGCGTAAGTTCGCTTACATCTCCCTTGTATGACAATATCTCTCTCACTATGGAAGAACTTATAAACGAATACCCCGATGATGTAAGCAGGAATACCGTTTCGACCTCGGGTGCTAGACGTCGGTTGGTCTGGGCTATGGCCTTCTCAAATTCAAAGTCGGCAGGGTTGCGTAGCCCTCTCAACATAAACGTCGCTCCTACACTACGACAGAAATCCACCGTCATACCCTCATAATCCATCACCTCTATCTTTGGCTCATTGGCATAAGTAGAACGTATAAATTCCTTTCTTTCTTCCAACGAAAACATATAGCGTTTATCGCTATTGCGACCTATGGCTATTATAATCTTGTCAAAAAGAGGCAGGGCACGTGCTATGATATCACAATGTCCATTGGTTATAGGGTCAAACGAACCCGGAAATACTGCTACTCTCATCTCTCGTTTATTTTATTGTGACAGTGCGTCCTGTATCATCATTCCAAAGAATTCTGTAAGGCTCATACCCATAGCTGCCGCCTGTTGAGGCACTATACTCGCTGCCGAAAGCCCCGGGCAAGTATTCACTTCCAGAATATGAGGAATACCATCTACTATGATGTATTCTGTACGGGTAACACCTCTCATATTGAGTTTTTCATATGTGCGTATAGCTACGTCCTTTACTCTTTCTTCTATCTCCTGTGGGAGTTCGGCAGGTGTTATCTCTTTTGAAAGGCCTTCATATTTGGCACGATAGTCAAAAAAGTCATTCATCGACACTATCTCGGTTATAGGCAGAACTGTAACTTTACCATTTATACGCATCACACCTACCGTTACCTCACGACCGTCCAAGAAACCTTCTATAAGTACTTCGTTGTCTTCGCGATAGGCTTCGTTAAGGGCTGCTGGTATGTCTTCTTTTTTATACACTTTGGATATACCAAACGAACTTCCCGCACGGTTTGGTTTTACAAAACAAGGCAATCCTGTAACCTCTACCACAGCATCTAGGTCTATATCATCTCCCTTGGTAACAAATACCGATGGAGCGGTAGGTATGCCATATTGACGAGCTACGGCCAGACATTCGCGTTTATTAAACGTAAGTGCCGATTCAAAATGCCCACACGATGTATGAGGTATTCCCATCAATTCAAAATAAGCCTGCATAAGCCCATTTTCACCAGGAGAACCGTGTATAGCGTTGAATACCACGTCAAAACGCACTTTTTCTCCATCTATCATTACCGAAAAATCATTGCGGTCCACAGGGATACGTTCGTCAAGTTCATTAATGTAATACCAACCCTCACGAGCGATATCCACCGCATATACATTGTATTTATTTTTATCTAGGGCACGACATACCACACCTCCCGATTTAAGAGAGATAAGACGTTCAGACGAATATCCGCCCATTATAACTGCTACGTTTTTTTTCACTTTGATATGTTTTGTGATGTAATAATATATTTAATGTGCAAAGTTAGCTCTTAATATGCAAAACATCATAAAACTAGGCTGGTTTTTCATCAAAAAACATACATTTGTATCTGTTTTATGGATAAAGGTATAAGACATATCATAAATAATGAAAGAAATAAATAAAATCGCTCCGCCTCGTACGTGGTTGGATTACTTGTTGCTGTGGGTCAAAGGCATCGTTATGGGCACCGCCAACAAAGTACCCGGGGTATCTGGCGGCACAGCAGCTCTAGTGCTGGGGTTCTATGAAGAGTTTATATTTTCACTGCGTAGAATAAATGCCGTATCGTTAAAGATGCTCTTTACGGGGCATTTCAAGGACTTTTGGCACTATACCAATATGGCATTTCTACTGTGCATACTATGTGGTACTGTTACCAGTTTTTTCTCTATATCTCTACTTATAGACTATCTAATGGAACATTACAGCGTGCAGATATGGGCTGTGTTCTTTGGTATGGTGGTAGGTAGTCTTATGCACCTTATCCGCAAATACAAGGCTTGGAGCGGGGGGACTGTAATATCTATGCTCATAGGTCTTTTCATAGGTATATCGGCCGGTATGCTAGATTATAGTCAAGGTTCTGAAAATATGATAATCATATTCCTATGTGGAGTGATAAGCGTATGTGGTATGACTCTACCGGGGCTTTCGGGTTCTTTCCTACTGATGATTATAGGCAACTATAAACTGCTGATGGTAGATTCTGTAAACGCTGTGTTCTATGCTCTTAAAGGACTGGCTGTGGGAGATTTGAGCCCTATCTACGACCCAGAAAACTTTAACCTGATGGTAGTATGCGGGGTGTTTACATTGGGAACTATATTAGGAGTTATAACATTCTCTCATATATTGGGTTATCTACTGAAACGCTATCCCGATACGGTGGTCGCTGTCATCATAGGATTTGTGGCAGGGTCATTGGGTATTATGTGGCCTTGGAAGGAAAATATGTATGATGCGGTAACTCTTCCCACGGGAGAGGTTTCACAGGTGGTGGTAGGCTATGACCCATATATACCTTCGCTCACAGCGATAGACACTTGGGGAGCAGCCACACTTATACTCGCTGGAATACTTATGGTACTATGGGTAGAAGCCGTAGGTAGCCGTCGTTCGTCATCAACACAAACACTAGGAAAATAATATGAAAAAATACGGACTTATAGGTAGAAACATATCATATTCGTTCTCGGGGAAATACTTTGCCGAAAAATGGGAAAAAGAGGGCGTAAAGGATTGTACATACACTATCTATGATATAGAAAAAGTCGAGGATATAAAAAATATACTGAAAGATAAAGAGATAAAAGGCCTTAACGTTACTATTCCATATAAAGTGGAAGTGATGCCTCTTCTGGACGATATATCACCCGAGGCACGAGAAATAGGAGCCGTAAACACCATAAAAGTCCTATCCGATGGTCGTCTAGTGGGATATAACAGCGATGTTTATGGGTTCCGCTCTTCGCTATCTCCATATCTAGAGAGTCATCACAACCGTGCATTGATACTGGGTACGGGGGGGGCTTCACGAGCAGTGGCATACGCATTAAAAAGCCTAGGTATAGACTATTTTTATGTATCTAGAGAAAAGAAAGGTGATGACTGTTTTACCTATGATGAATTAAGCGAGGCTCACGTTAAACAATGCCCGCTTATAATTAACTGCACGCCATTGGGTACTTTTCCTGCGGTGGATAACTGCCCTGCTATCCCATATGAATATCTGGACGAGGAGAATCTGCTTTTTGATTTGGTTTATAACCCACGTGAAACTCTTTTTATGAAAAAAGGACGTGAAAAAGGAGCCGTAGCAGTAGGCGGATACACTATGTTACAACTCCAAGCAGAAAAATCGTGGGAAATATGGCAATAGAATAATTGAATTTTATATATTTGTTACCTCAAAGGAATACTCACAAATTATTGTTATGATTACACAAGACATTACCACAGACAACCTGACTCTTAACGAGACAGAAGGACAGCCACAACAAAGCTGCCAGACTACTGGCGAAGCCTTATCCACATCTACATTACAAGAGGAGCAGGCTTGCCAAGATGTAGCTCCAAAAAACACACAGCAGGAAAAGAAAACGGTAGATTATGCTACTTTCTCGCTAGAAGAGCTCATCGCCGCCCTGCAGAATATGATAGACGCCGACAATATGTCAAATCGTGAGGCTTATGCTATACGAGAGGCGTTTGATGCTCAGGAAGCAAGCCAAGAGCAGAAGGAAGACTTTGCTGCTGTATGGGAAGTTTTCCGCGTGAAACGTGAAAAATATGCAGCACAGATGGCCGTAGAACAAAAAGCCAATCTGGAAGAACGTCTATCACTTATAGACGAACTCAAAGCCCTTATAGAAAAAGAAGAAAACGCATCGATAAAAGAATTCCATAGCATACAGATACGTTGGAGAAAATGCGGTATGGTTCCTCGTGAACAATCATCTGTCGTATGGCAGACATATCAGCACCACGTAGAACGCTTTTTTGACTACCTTAAACTCAACCGTGAGTTCCGTGATATGGAATTCCAACGCAATCTGGAAGAAAAAAATAAAATCATTCTACGTGCCGAAGAACTTATAAACGAACCTTCGGTCAAAAAGGCATTTGACCAGTTGCAGATGCTGCACAAGATATGGAAAGAGGAAACAGGACCTGTTTCTCCAGAACATCGTCAGGAGGTATGGGAGCGTTTCAGCGTTGCTACTCGTGCCATACACGAACGTCGCCACCAATATCTCAAGGACCAGAAAAAATCTCTTAAAAACGTACTAGATGCCAAATTGGCTATCTGCCAAAAGATAGAAGATATGGCGGCCGCTGGTGCCAATTCTCACGATGCTTGGCAGAAAAAAATGGCCGAAGTAGAGGCTCTTAAAGAAGAGTTCAAGAAAGTAGGATTGGTTGCCGAAAATAAAAATGCACAGGTGTGGGAACGCTTCAAGGAAGTAAACCGTGCATTCAATCAGGCTAAAAACAATTATTATAAAGACCTCAAACGTTCACAGATGAGCAATCTGGAACAAAAACAACAGATAGTCGTTGAGGCCGAAGCTCTTAAAACATCAGAAGACTGGAATGCTACGGCAGATGCTCTTAAAGCATTGCAGACACGTTGGAAAGAGATAGGACACGTTCCACGTCAGAAATCAGACGAATTGTGGGCTCAGTTCCGTGCTGCTTGCAACTATTTCTTTGACCGTATGGCCGAAAGCCGCAAGACGGTAGATGCTTCACTACTGGCCAATCTTAAAGCCAAAGAAGAATTGATGGCTCGTCTAGAAGCATTTGAAATAGATGAAAAAGACATAGATGCAACACTGGAAACGCTCAAAGGATTCTCGGCTGCTTGGCGTGAGATAGGCCGTACTCCTCGCAGCGGAAAAGACCTAGATGCAAAATTCAATGCTACACTAGACGGATTGTTTGACCGTCTTAAATTGGGCAAACAAGAAGTGACAATGATGCGTTTCAAGGACAAAATAGAAACTTTGGTGGCCGATGGAAATAAAGCCAAATTCTATGCCGAAGTGGATTTTATACGTCGTAAGATAGATGAAATAACACATCAGGTACATCAGCTTAAAAATAATATCCAGTTCTTCTCAAATGCCAGTGCAGATAGTCCGCTGGTACGTGAAGTGAATAAAAAGATAGAAAAAGAAGAGGCTACACTTGCACAGTGGAAAGAAAAATTGGCCTATATGCGTTCTATCAAGTTGGACTAAAAGACAGTAAGTTATCTACTTACTGAATGTTATGAAAAAAATCCCCGCCTTTGGCGGGGATTTTTTTGAGGATATGTGTCTTCCTCTCTACCCTCTTGCACGTTATAAATTTTTAACACATATTATACTAAAAAGATATTGATTGTGTAACCTCGTTTCAGTTTTTTTCACTATCTTTATATAAACAAAACAACCAAAACCTATAAACCGACTGCCGATTGGCTCTCTGGGCCTTTCGGCAGTTCTTTTATTAACCTAAACCTCTTAATATTATGGATT
>JAFYKQ010000014.1 GCA_017537565.1 Flavobacteriales bacterium | reverse complement strand
GTCTTTTTCCGAAGGCTTGGCTTCGGTAGAGAAAGATGGGAAAGAAGGTTATATAGATAAGACAGGCAAGGAGATAGTACCTTGTATATATGATGATACCTCGAGTTTTTCCGAAGGCTTGGCACGTGTCAAGAAAGATGGGAAAAAAGGTTATATAGATAAGACAGGCAAAGAGATTATCCCATGTATATATGATTTTATAGGGTCTTTTTCCGAAGGATTGGCGTGTGTGTATAAAGATGGCAAATGGGGTTATATAGATAAAACAGGACGAGAGATTATTCGTTTCATATATGATTCTGCTAATAATTTTTCCGAAGGCTTGGCTCATGTGAAAAAAGATGATAAGTGGGGCTATATAGATAAAACAGGAGTTGAGGTTATTCCATGTATATATGATTTGACTTGGGGTTTTTCCGAAGGCTTGGCAAAAGTGGAGAAAAATGGAGATGTATTTTTTATAGATAAAACAGGTAAGGTGGTGATAATGGAAAAATAGTGAAGTGATAAAATGATTAAACCATCAGAATTTATACATCCAGAAGATGCAGCAGCACTTCGCCAGTTGGAGAGTATACCCGGCTTTCCAGCATTGGTGAAAAAAGTGATGGCATTGGGATTTGAACAGTTGCAGTATGGGCTTAATATGGCTACAGCTATACGCCTTTCACCTACACAGCTACCTCAATTATATAACCATCTCCCTCCTATATGTGAAAAATTAGGAATAGATGAACCAGAATTCTATCTGCAGATGGACCCTATGCCCAATGCTTGGACGTTTGGAGATACGAGGATTTATATCACTGTAACATCGGGACTGGTGGAGATGATGAATGATGAAGAACTAGATGCAATCATCGCCCACGAATGTGGTCATATACTATTCCGCCATGTGTTATATCATAGTATCGCCAGATATATCTTTTCGGGAGCCGATGCACTGGGGATATTGGGAGCATTTGCCGCACCTATAAAGTATGCTATCTATTATTGGGAACGTAAAAGCGAACTTTCCTGTGATAGATGTGCAAGCTTAATAACATCGGCCGATGTGGTATCTCGTGTGATGGCTCGCCTTTCGGGTGGACCAAAGTCTATAACTGCTTCGCTCAATATGCAGGAATGGGCTCTCCAAGCCGATAAATATGATGAAATATATAATGATGGGCTATGGAATAAAGCATTGCAGATATCACAAATACTGGAATTGGACCATCCTTTCAGTGCTGTGCGTGTGCGTGAAATACTCAAATGGAGTGAAACCGCTCAATACAAAACAGCGAGAGATACTATAATAGGATATGCCTCTGCCAAAAAATGCCCCAAATGTCACAAAGGCGTTGACACAGAATGGCGGTTCTGTAAATATTGTGGAGAAAAATTGTAGATGTAATAATCTGCCTAATGTAGTTCATAATAAATACCACATATACACATTTCAATAATTAAATATAATACATTATGTTTTTTGATAAAGAAGGAAATCTAAATCTAGATGAACTGGTAATAGCCCATGATTCTTTTAAGAATATAATGGAAGATGGTCAAGTTACAGATGAAGAAATCGTTACTCAAACACAAAAAATTATAGGTATTCTCCGTGATATGGAAGGAAGATATAGTAAGGAGGAATTGGCAGAAATTAAAGAACTTCTTGTAGAGATGAGTGTTCTATATGCTGCATATAATATATATTCAATTCAAAATATAAATAAGGGCTATGGGGACATTTAGCACACGAGAGATTTTACAAGGGTCGGCATCTGTGATTCCTGTTATAGCAGACCATATAAAGACTGAATTTCAGAAAGATGGTTATGATGTAATAGTAGATGTGTTGAGTAGTGGAGGTTATGATATATCTATTACAAAAGGAGGTATATTTAAAACGGTGTTGGGTATGAAAACGGCGTTGAAGATTATGTTACTTCCTAGGGGTAATAGTATTTATTTTGATGCTAGTGTAGGGATATGGGGTCAGCAATTAATACCTACTATAGTATCTGTATTTTTCTTTTGGCCTGTATTGATTACCCAGATATGGGGAGTTGTAGAGCAATCAAAACTTGATGATAGGGCATTGGATATAGCAAGAAGTATAATCTATCAAAATAGCAATGATGAGGTGGTGCCATCTACATCAAACGGCAGTAAGTTCTGCACGTGGTGTGGTACCAAAAATGAATCATCAGCCAATTTTTGCAAAGAATGTGGTAAAGCTTTATAATTATGAAATACGACGTATTTATAAGTTATTCTCGCAAGGATTATGCCGAGGAGATAATAAATGAAAAGGGCGAAAAAGAAGAAAGGATAATCCCAGGGAATATCGTTTCCCAGACAATTAAATGTCTGGAAAGTAATGAAATATCATACTGGTGGGATAAGGATGGTATTTATTCGGCCGATCAGTTTATAGCGGTTATAGCAAAGGCTATAAGGGAGTCCAGTATATTCCTGTTTATCTCTACCGAAAATTCCAATGAGTCATATTGGACACCCAAAGAGATATCGGCTGCTTGTCATCTTAAAAAGAAGATAATACCATTCAAGGTTGATGACTCATATTATACAGATAGCGTACTTCTTTTGCTATCAGATGTGGACTTTATAGATTATAGTAAAGACAAAAAGAAAGCTTTTGAAAAGCTGGAAATCTCCATAAACAGAATTCTGGAAGAACAAAACCGCAAGGAGGCCGAGGATAGTATGCTGGCAGCAGTAGAGGAACGCTTACTCAAGGAATATGAGCTTAAATTCAAAGCCGAGGAAGAACGTCTACGCAAGGAGTATGAACTTAAACTCAAAGCTGCCGAGGAAGAACGACGTCGAGAAATAGAGACCAGTGTTAAAGCTATTGGTGAGCAGCCAAAAGAGGAAGAAAAGAAACTCCCAGAAATAAAACTATCTCCCAATGAACTGCATGTTGCGGTGAAAAACGGCAAATATGGATATGTAGATGAGGACAAAAAGGTGGTTATTCCTCTCGTGTATGATTCTGCACGTAAATTTTCGGCAGAAGGTTTTGCGGCGGTAAAGAAAGATGGCAAATATGGCTTTATAGACACTACGGGAAAGGAATGTGTCCCATTTATATATGATGATACATCTAGTTATGTAGATGGGCTGGCTCGTGTGAAAAGAGACGGCAAATGGGGTTATATAGATAAGACAGGTCGTGAGATTATCCCGCCACAGTATGATGAGTCATGGGGTTTTACAGAAGGCCTGGCATGGGTGGTGAGAAATGGCAAATTTGGTTATATAGATAAGACAGGTCGTGAGGTCATACCTTTTATCTATGACGAAGCTTGGAATTTTTCTGAGGGGTGTGCTCGTGTTAAGAAAGATGGTGAGGAGTTTTATATAGATAAAAACGGAGATAGATTACACGATGAGAGCGATGACCACCATAACGAAGAAAAAAACTCACAGGAAGAAAAGAAGAACTGGAAATACTATCTCAAAACAAAACGCTGGGTATGGATAATCATCGCCCCGCTGTTGTTCTTTATAGGCGGGATAGTGTATATCTCTATACCACATTATGAGACTCTTACCTATAACCCTAATGGTCTAAGTCTTGTGAAAAAGACACGGTTGTCTTCTGAAAAATATGGTTATCAAGATACGACAGGTAAAGTGGTTATACCTTATATATATGATTATGCAGATGATTTTGCCAGTGGTTTGGCTCGTGTGAAGAAAGATGGTAAATATGGTTATATAGATGAAACAGGTAAAGAAGTTATCCCTTGTATATATGATGATGTAAATGATTTTTCCGAAGGTATGGCTCGTGTAAAGAAAGATGGCAAATGGTATTATATAGATACTGTAGGTGAAAAAATAGGAATGAATAGAATGCAAAATGATTTTGTTGAAGGATTGGCACGTGCTGTAAGATACGATTCAATCCATGATGATAAATGGGGCTATAAAGATGAGTATGGTAATGTTGTTATACCTCCTATCTATGATAGAGTAAATGATTTTTCCGAAGGCTTGGCATCGGTAGAGAAAGGAAGAAAATATGGTTATATAGACAAGACAGGTAAAGAAGTTATACCATTTATATATGATTCTGCCTTGGATTTTTCCGAAGGCTTGGCATCGGTAGAGAAAGATGGGAAATGGGGCTATATAGATACGACAGGAGTTGAGGTTATCCCTTTTACATATGATTATGCAGGTGATTTTTCCAGTGGTTTGGCACCCGTAAAGAAAGATGGTAAATATGGCTTTATAGATAAAACAGGAAAGTTGGTCATTCCATGTGAGTATGATAATACATGGTCTTTTTCCGAAGGCTTGGTACATGTGGAGAAAGGAGGCAAACATGGCTTTATAGATAAAACAGGTAAAGTGGTTATACCTTGTAAATATAAATATGCGTACTCTTTTTCCGAAGGTTTGGCACATGTGGGGAACAGTTTGTGGCAATGGGGTTATATAGACAAGACAGGTAAAGAGGTTATTCCATTTATATATGATGATGCAGGGCGTTTTTCCGGAGGCTTGGCACGTGTGAAGAAAAATGGTGAGGAGTTTTATATAGATAAAAATGGAATAAAGAAAAAAAATAGCACCCTGCAGGAAGATTGGTGATAATGGAAAAATAGTGAAGATCTATAATAGTTAGACATTTGATAGTAAATTATTTGTTATAAATATGTTGCAAGAAATAGCAGAATTGGTGAGAAACCTATGGGATAGAAATCCTCATAAAGATTCAATAGACTGGTGGACAGAATATACCCCCATAGAATTAGATGTATTTATACCGTGGGTCGTTATATTTGGTGGATTGCTGGTAGTTATAATATATCTCATCTATAAAAATAAACTGTCTTTTATTGTTGATTATACGTCCAAACATCTCTTTGGCCTATCTACGGTGACGTGGATAGTCGGCGTTATTTTATACATGATAGGGTTTTATTGTTCCCATATGCCTTGGTTGTCGGTTATACCACGTGCTGTCATTTCTTCATTTAAGATGTTTGTAGTGGTAAATGATTTGGCAAGAGTAGAGCCAATGATGAGAGAAGACCCTATGTATATGTCGGTGTTTTCTATTGTGCATCTGGTAGCAGCATATATAACATTCCTGTTTATTTTCAAGATAATAGGCTTTAAAATGAAGTCTATTATGAAAATAAATAAACAT
Organism: Flavobacteriales bacterium; assembly: GCA_017537565.1. Taxonomy (GTDB): domain Bacteria; phylum Bacteroidota; class Bacteroidia; order Flavobacteriales; family UBA1820; genus Merdimorpha. The sequence goes on along the minus strand of JAFYKQ010000014.1, from coordinate 5,381 downwards.
AGATGGTTTATGGGTGCAGATGAAATGGTGCATGTATTCTGGGGAGTAAATGATGCCTCATGTCTATTGACCAAATCTATAAAAGATAAATCAAGTGCAGATGTTGTCATTTTTGTAGATGTAGATGAAGAAACTGAAGATAGTACCAATAGAAAAACAACCCTGGCCAATATAACCAATAGTATCACTCTTAAAAATAGTGATATCATACGACTTAATCATATAGGTGCGATGGTAGATCATTGTTTCGGTGGGCCAGCATCGATAGATGTAGATGATTGTAATGATGTGTTTGGGGCGTTACGATTAAATAGTATAGGCTCTATTATTAAAAAGAGTCGTAAGACCAATTTTTATTTTCTCTCAGATGACCAGGCGGGTAATATATTGGCAGCTATCAATATACAGGCCGATTACAGAGTCTGCTCCAAAGACAAGGACTCTGTTACAATATATGTCCACGCTCGTAAGAATTCGTGTAATGAGGTATTTGACCACTATGCCCAGTATAATGCAGATGATGCCTTGAAAAAAACAGTCAAGATAGTAGACTCGGCATATCTGGCACTGGAATGGGTGAAAAAAGAAAAACAATACCTACCAGTCAATAATGTAGATATTGAAAAAGGAACAGGTCTTGTTAAAGATTCTTCATTCACATCAATGATAGTAGGATTTGGAGAGACAGGTGTCGAAGCGTTCAAATTCCTGTATGAGTTTGCAGCATTTGTGGGAACAGATATGAAAAAAATCCCATTCAAATGTTATGCCATAGACCAAAATATGGATAAAAAAAGAGGTGCTATATGTGCCAAAATGCCTGCAATAAATGAAGATGAGCTATCTCTTGTTACAGCATCTGTGGATAGTGATGTTTTCTGGGAAGTGTTGAAAAAAGAGATAAATAATCTCAATTATATCTTCATAACACTTAATGATGATAATGTGGGATTGTCTCTGGCAGTTAATATCTTCAAATATGCTGTGAGATGTCGTAAGGACGGTCTTTCCACACTTAAAATAATGATAAGATGTTATAATGTGAGCAATGAGAAAAAAATGAAGGAGGTAAAAAACAGCCTCAATAGATCTATCGATGGCCAAAAAGTAGAGATATGTATGTTTGGACTGATGGAAGATCTGTATAATTATGATACCATTTTATCAAATGCCGTTCTCAATGAAGCCAAAGAATTTAACCGAGTATATAATGACTCTAAATTAAGTGCTGATGAGCAGTGGGAGAAGGATTTTGTAAAAGAAGAGATAGACGGAAAGGAAATATCTGCCATAGATAAATGTATGGCAAAAGAAAAGATATCTCGTTATCACGCTATATATGACATAAACCGTCGTATAGAACAAAATATATCCAATGTCCTCCACAAAACAACCAAAATGATTCTTATGGATATAGATGATGAAAAAATGAGCCATCGTCTAGAAGAATATAATGATTATGTAGATACAATAAAAGATAACACTATATGTTATGAGTGTGGAGGCGAAGCAGCTAGATTATTGCATAACATTGCCTATGTAGAACACGAACGTTGGGTAGCTTCACATAAACTAATGGGATATGTTGGCACCGATGAAAAGAATTATGTGAAAAAACATCATAACTGTATAAAACATTTAGATGAACTATCAGATAGTATCAAGTATTATGATGGCAAAGTTGCCAACACTACTATAAAACTTATATACAATAAACTATCTGTTTATAAAAATAACCCCAGTAATTAAACTTAAATCCTGCTAATGAAAGAAAAATATATGCCGCAACCTATGGATACAAGTGATATCCAGTTGCCCGAGGAATTGAATGTGCTCATAGAAAAAATGTCCAAAAACGTCCACGAAGTGTGGGCAAAAAATCGCATAGAACAGGGTTGGACTTATGGAGAGACGCGTAATGATGCTCTTAAACAGCACCCATGTCTAGTGCCATATGAAGAGTTGCCAGAAGTAGAAAAAAAGTATGATAGGGATACTGTTATAGGGACATTGGAATTGATATGCAAATTGGGATTTAAGATAACCAAAGAATAAAATGTATTCCCCTATTTTTGAGGATTAAGATTTAAGATTTTTTATAATCGGCCAAATACTTGGCCGATTATTTATATGGTTATTTTTCTAAAAAAACATCATATAGATGTATAATCATAAAACATTTATCTGTACATTTGAGGGCAGAACCATATAAACTCATATAGATATGACTACACATCAATTTTTGGCCTTTGACCTGGGAGCGACCAGTGGTAGGGCTGTGATAGGGCATCTGGATAGCACGGGACTGAAAATAGAAGAAATACATCGTTTCCCCAATAACATATTAAATCTACACGGACGCTACTATTGGGATATATATCGTCTGTATGGGGAGCTTGTACATAGTCTTAAAATTTGCAGCCAAAAGGACATTGTTCCACATAGTATAGGTATAGATACCTGGGGGGTGGACTATGGCTGTATAGGTGCAGACGGTACTCTGCTGGGATTGCCACGAGCATACCGCGACCCATATACAGTAGGTGCAGCCGATGAGTTTTTTACACATATACCACGTGAGAGCGTGTATCACAAGACAGGGATACAGGTGATGGATTTCAATACCCTGTATCAGATGTATCGCGCTATAAAGAATGATTATTCTCCACTTAAAAATGCACATCGAGTGCTGTTTATGCCAGACCTTCTGTCATATATGCTCACCGGTAAAATGGTGTGTGAATATACAGATGCTTCCACATCACAGATACTGGACCCACGAGACAAGACGTTTGATGAGCAGCTACTAGATGTAGTGGGGCTGAAATCATCGGTATTCCCAGATGTAGTATTGCCAGGTACACTGGTAGGAAATCTGTGTGATGAGGTGTGTAGAGAGACGGGGCTGCCTCCTATACCGGTGATAGCCGTGGCAGGACACGATACAGCATCGGCAGTGGCGGCTGTTCCATCGCCAGATGAGAACTTTGCATATCTTTCTAGTGGCACGTGGAGTCTTATGGGTATAGAGAGTGATGATGCTATCATTACAGATGATTCTATGCGTGAAAACTTCACAAATGAAGGTGGAATAGATGGCACCACGCGTTTCTTGAAAAACATAACAGGTATGTGGCTGCTGGAAGAATGTTTGCGTAGCTGGAAGAAAGAGGGATATTCATACACATATCCACAGATAGTAGAGATGGCTCAAAGTGCCGAATACTTTACTACTATCATAGCTCCAGATGATAAATCATTTGCCTGCCCAGAAGATATGCCTAGTGCTATCGCCAAATACTGCAATGATAACGGTCTTAAAGCACCAGTTACTCACGCCGAATATGTGAGATGTATATTTGCATCGTTGGCAGCACGCTATGCCAGCGTATTGGACGTGCTTAAAAAGATGTCGCCTCACCCCATAGAGCGTCTGCACGTGATAGGTGGAGGTTGTAAAAATGCGTTGCTTAATCAAATGACGGCCGATGTCATAGGTATGCCCGTAGTAGCAGGTCCAGCCGAAGCCACTGCCATAGGTAATATAATGATGCAGGCAAGATATGTGGGCATAGTGTCATCGCGTTGGGATATGCGACGCACTATAAAAAGCGCTATAGAGATCATTACATATAATCCTAGAAAATAATATATAACTAAACGATATACATAGATATGAAAGACACAAATATTTTGTCTGCATACCAGACAGCCAAAGAACGTTATGCTACTATGGGCGTGGATACAGACCTCGCTCTAGAAAAATTGGAAAAAATATCACTGTCGTTGCACTGCTGGCAAGCCGATGACGTGACAGGTTTTGAAGCTCAAGGAGAGAGTCTTTCGGGAGGGATACAGGTTACTGGAAACTACCTTGGGCGTGCCCGTAATGTAGATGAGTTACGCGATGATATAATCAAGGCTACATCACTCATAGGTGGTAAACACCGTCTTAATCTTCACGAGATATACGGCGAATTTGGTGGTAAGAAAGTGGACCGCGATGAAGTCCTACCAGAACATTTTGAAGGCTGGATGCAGTGGGCTGCCGAAAACGATATGAAACTAGATTTCAACAGTACGTCTTTCTCTCACCCCAAGAGCGGAGACCTCACTCTATCCCACCCCGATGATGATATCCGCAATTTCTGGATACGCCATACCAAAGCCTGCCGTGCCATAGCCGAAGAGATGGGTAAACGCCAGGGAGACCCTTGTATGATGAACCTGTGGATACACGATGGTAGCAAGGAAGTACCAGCCAATCGTTTGCGTTATCGTCAGATACTGGAACAGAGCCTAGACGATATATTCTCTACCAAATATGAGAATATGAAAGACTGTATAGAGGCCAAACTATTTGGTATAGGACTAGAGAACTACACAGTAGGTTCTTATGATTTCTACCTAGGCTATGGAGCCAAAAAAGGCAAGATAGTTACGCTGGATACAGGACACTTCCATCTTACAGAAAGCATAGCCGACAAGGTATCATCGCTACTACTTTTCACTCCTGAGATAATGCTCCACGTGAGCCGTCCTGTGCGTTGGGATAGTGACCACGTTGTTACTATGAATGATGATTTGCTGGATTTGGCGAGAGAGATAGTGCGTTGTGATGCTTTGGGACGAGTACACATAGGTCTAGACTATTTTGATGCAACGATAAACCGTATAGGAGCATACGTGATAGGTTGCCGTGCTACACAGAAAGCATTCCTTCAAGCCCTGCTGGAACCACAGCACTTGCTTAACCAGTATGAAGATAGAGGACAATACTTCCAGCGTCTGGCATTGCAGGAAGAGTTAAAGAGTATGCCTTGGCAGGCTGTGTGGGATATGTTCTGCTTGAAATCAAATGTCCCTGTGGGCGAAAGCTATATTCCAGTTATAGAACAATATGAACAGGAAGTAACATCAAAACGAGTATAATATGGAAATACTTATAGGACTTCTCATCATAGCGATAGGCAGTTTTGGACAGTCTAGTTCCTATGTTCCTATCAACAAGATAAAACAGTGGTCTTGGGAGAGTTTCTGGCTAGTACAGGGTATATTTGCCTGGATAGTATTCCCATATCTGGGAGCGTTGCTCGCTGTGCCAGATGGAAGCAGCCTATGGCAGATAATATCGTCAGACTCGGCATCGGCACTACACGCAGCATTCTATGGTATGCTGTGGGGTGTGGGAGGACTTACCTTTGGTCTGTCTATGCGATATTTGGGTGTTGCATTGGGACAGAGTATCGCACTGGGTACGTGTTCGGCATTTGGTACTATCATACCAGCGGTGATAGCAGGAGAAAATCTGCTATCGGGCAGTGGATTGATATTGCTGATAGGAGTATGTGTAACCATAGCAGGTATCGCTGTGATAGGCT
>JAFYKQ010000136.1 GCA_017537565.1 Flavobacteriales bacterium | reverse complement strand
GGTATTTTTAAATATGGATATTATATGAGATATTCTTCTGGGATAGAGCATACAGGTATGGGGCGTATCTTGTGTTGATTGGCACGGTTACGGGATATGTAAATGTCCATTACTTCACGCTGGCGGCCTGTGAAATCTTGCGGAGTTTTTCCCTGTGATACCATATCCATAGCCCATTCCAGTTCTGGATATGTGGCACCCAATTGCATCTCGTCATTTTGGTCATTGTCAAATAAACCATCTGAAGGGGATGCCGTAAGTATCGTATCGCCTACTCCTATATAACGGGATAGTTCATATACCTGGCTTTTGGTAAGGTCGCCTATGGGGCTTATATCAACGCCTCCGTCTCCCCATTTGGTGAAGAATCCCACACCAAAGTCCTCTATCTTATTCCCTGTCCCAACTACCAGTGTGCCACTTATTGCAGCCACGTGATAAAGTGCTATCATTCTTAATCTGGAGCGGTCATTGGCACAGGATAGCAAGTATTTTTTCTCGTCTTCAGATGTGGGCATAATGTCCTTTAATGTATCAAACGTGTGGCTTAGGTCTATTTCCATGCCTTGTGCATTGGGATATGAAGCCAGGAGTTGTTTTATGTGCTGTGATGCACGTGAAAGATGTGAAGAGGCTTGGTGTATGGGTAGTGATACCAGGTGTGTGGCAAGCCCTGTCTTACAGCACAGTGTCGATACCAGTGCCGAGTCTATCCCACCAGATATTCCTACTGTAAAACCACTTACACCAGCACTTGCAGCATATTCTTTGAGCCAATCTACTATATGTTTTTCTACTTCTTTTACTTTCATTTTGAAATGGGTTTTATAGTGTGTAAATTTAGTAAAACATAAATCAAATTTAACGCTCTATGAATGAAAAAATTTTAGTGGGATTGTGGGTGGCCTTTGCTGTGGTCTCTTGTGCAGAGAGAGATGATGTGGAACTGCTGGACATAGTGAGGGTAGATAGTCTTATATATGATAGCAATGATAATGTAGAGGATATAAAGAATGTCGTCCCGCTATTCTTTACAGATGATTATAATGATAGTATGCTCTATGTGCAACGAGCAGATACATTGATGTACGAAGCATATAATGCAGTAAAAGAACTATACGATAATAAAGCAATAGATGACATAAGACGTGAATGTGCATCTGTCTTTTATAGGTACAGGAAGTTTTTTCCGACGGTTTCATATCCCACACTTTATACTTATATGAGTCATTGGGATTTTACAGTGCCACTATTGTATGTGGAGAGTGAAAATGTATTGGTAGTATATCTAGACCTTTTCTTAGGAGCCGAAAGCAAGTTGTATAGTGGGATATATGATTATATACGTCATAGAATGGATAGGAAAAATATAGCTGGTACGCTGTCTTATCATTTGGCACAGATGGCAGTGGGGGATAGAAAGGGGTATCGTCTTATAGACTATGTGGTACATTATGGTAAAGTGTTGTATTTAAAAAGCCTGCTTATAAGTACAGATGATGAAGAAAATGTATTGGATTATACGGCAGATGAATATCATAGAGCGGTATCTATGGAGCGTGCCGTATGGGATTACTATGTGCGGCAGGGACTGCTTTTTAAGGCTGGCAAAGACTATGCTCATAGGTTTTTTGATGTAGCGCCATACAGCGTCTTTTACACAGCCAATGACAAGGATATCCCGTGGGGTATAGGGCGTTATGTGGGTTATAAGATGGTGAAAAGTTATATGGATAATAATCCCAGATGTAGTATAGATCATCTGATGTCTATCCCAGCCGATAGTCTTTTGCGATATTCTGGATATAATCCTCATTTGTAGAGAAAAAAACGTTGTGGTGTAGAATAAAAAGTTATAAATTGCGACACAAATAGTGATAACGATGGAAAAATACACATTTACATATACCATATATTCGGGAGGTGAAGATACGCCAGGGGACGTGATGACACTCGTTAAGACAGCAGCAAAGGCTCGTGAAGGTGCCTATGCTCCGTATTCAGAATTCCTGGTGGGAGCTGCCATAGAGATGAAAGACGGCACTATCCATACGGGAAATAACCAAGAGAATGCGGCATATCCTTCGGGACTATGTGCCGAACGTGTGGCATTGTTTCACGCCAGTGCCGTGTGTGGGGATAAAAAAATAAAGCGAATAGCCATAGTGGGAGGCCCTCGTGATAGCGTAGAATCATCGCCTGCTGCGCCTTGTGGGGCTTGTCGTCAATCTATACTGGAATATGAAGAGCGACAGGGTGAACCCATAGAGGTGGTATTTGCAGGAGTGGGATTATCTCCCATTTACAGTGTGCATAGTGTGAAGGATTTACTGCCGTTCTCCTTTGGACGAGAAAATTTGGAGGGATAGGGCTGTGAGTGTAAAATAGAGAGCGTATTTTAAAAATAATTTTTTTACCTTTGTAGTTCACATAAGCAAAATGTAATCTAGGGTAAAGTAAAACGATATAAAAGTATAAAAAGATGAAACGAGTACTTGTAACAGGAGGAGCAGGATTTATAGGTAGTCATCTGTGTAAAAGACTGCTGGATAAAGGCTGTGATGTTATATGTCTGGATAACTATTTTTCGGGCAGTAAGAATAACGTTGTGGAACTGATGTCCAATCCCAATTTTGACGTGATACGTCACGACGTTGTTGACCCATATACTGCCGAAGTAGATGAGATATATAACCTGGCGTGTCCTGCATCACCTATACATTATCAGTTTAACCCAGTCAAGACGACTCGTACATCTGTACTGGGAACGATAAATATGCTGGAACTTGCACGTAGAAAAGGTGCTAAGATGTTCCAGGCTTCGACATCTGAAATCTATGGTGACCCACACGAGGCTCCACAGAAGGAAGACTATTGGGGAAATGTAGATCCTATAGGTGTGCGTGCCTGCTATGAAGAAGGGAAACGTTGTGCCGAAACACTATGTTTTGGCTATCATCGCCAGAAAGAAGTGGAGATAAAGGTGGCTCGTATATTCAATACTTATGGGCCAAATATGAACCCTGCAGATGGTAGTGTGATGTCAAACTTTATATCACAGGCCTTGCGTGGGGAGGATATAGTGATAAATGGTAGTGGCGAGCAGACACGTTCGTTTATGTATATAGATGACCTTATAGATGCTATGTTGCTGCTTATGGATACCCCAGAAGGATTTACAGGGCCTATAAACCTGGGTAGTGCACAGTTGTGTTCTATAAAAGATTTGGCACAGAAGATAGTGGATCTTACAGGTAGTAAGTCTCGTATCATTTTCCAGGAAAGTGGAGGGTATGACCCAGTGTCTCGCTGCCCAGATATTACACTGGCTGGCGAAGTATTGGGTTGGACGCCACGTGTGAGTCTTGACGAAGGACTTAAAAAGACTATCGAATACTTTAAGACAAAAATCTAATATCTATCAATAAAAAATGGGCGAGAGTACTCTCGCCCATTTTTTTTATTGATGTCATTTATCCTTTCCCAGATAGAAACACAGGCTTATCCTCATAGAACTGCCGCTGGAACTATGCTCGTAAAGAGGTATGGCGTATGATACACTTGCACATATCTTTTTATATGTAGCGCTGGCTCCCAGTGTGATGTTTTGAATGCCTTCCTTGTGAGGGTCGCTGTAATACCAACCCGCTCGCAGAGCATAGCGGTTGTCATATGTCCATTCTGTGGCGCATTGCAGGGTGTATTCGCTCAATTTTTCTCTTGCTCCGCCTGGGGCACGGGTAAGAGCGCTCCATATCCCTTCAAAAAGCCCTGTATCTGGCACGGTATATGCGTTTTCGGCCTCGTTCCATACAGGAGTAGGAACCAATAGTTTGGACGTTTCTATAAGGAAGGAAAATGTGTTTTTTTCTGTGTGATGCAGGTGTAATCCTCCGCCCAATGAAAGTGTAGTGGGTAAATAGTCATAGCTGGTGATAGGACTGTCACCATAGTCTATACGGCTACCTATATCCCTGATGTTTATCCCCCAAGAAAAACTAAGCCCCATTTTTTTTAATTTGTACTTACGGGAAATGTAATAAAGGGATAGGTCTGCCGAAAATGCTCTCCCTGCGTGAAAATCATCTGTCAAGGGGTCGTTGCGAGAGCTTATGTCGCTGCGTGTGTAACGCAATGATACACCCATAGATAGTCTGGTGGATAATTTCATAGAGTAAGCTATATCTATGGACAGTTCAAATGGGTGGTATGAGCCAAGTGGGATTATCTGTCCCCCCTGGTAGTCTGTCATTTCAATCTCTCCCAGGGAAAATATCCTCAATGATGTGGCAAGTGTGCCGTTGGTAGGGAGTCGGTGGTAGTAGTTGGCATATGATAGGAATATGTCTCCTGTGATGTTTCCCAGCCAAGGTGTATATGATATGCCTATGGCACTTTTTTCTGTAACGAATGCATATTTGGCGCTGTTGTGAGCCATACTGTAAACATCTGGAGAGGAGGCAACACCTATATCTGCCATACCTGCCGATGTAGCATCGGGAGTGATGGAAAGAAATGGTACTGCTGTAACTATCGCGGCTGGTTTTTCCTGGCAGTAGAGAGAAAAGAACGATAAAAGAGATAAAAACAATATGAAGTGTCTCATCAGGCAGGGATAGGTTTGTTATTATCTAATATAATCAAAAACCCGCACTTGGTGCGGGTTTTTGATGGTCGATAAGGTTAAAATACGGCTTTATTCTTTTGCGGTGGCCGATGTGTCGTTGTACTTGCTCTTGCGGGAGCCACTGTACATATCATAACGTACCAGTCGTGATTCCAGGGCGGCATTCATAAGAGGTATGCTGCGGCTATGTCTTAATCCCAAAGCCTTGATACCGTCCAGTGCTGCTGTTATCATCCAGGCCGATGTGTCTGTGTAGCCGTTTTTAAGCGTATCACCTATCTTTTTGTAGAACGTAGGAATGTCTATGCTATCTATTCTCTCTCCATATGGAGGGTTGAACATGAGAGTCCATCTTCCTTCTTCTGGGCGGGAAGAGGTGAAGAAATCGCGTTGGCCTATCTCTATAAAATCTTCCAGACCAGCCTCGCGAACGTTCTCTCTTGCTTTTCTCACCGCCGATGGAGCCTTGTCATAACCCAATATCTTGATACCTGGCTCACGCATTTTTTTAAGTGAGACCTCTCTCATCTTTTCAAAAAGCTCCTCGTCATAGTCTTTCCAATACTGGAAACCAAATTCTTTTTTATTTATGCAGGCAGGTATGCCAGCGGCTATCATCGCAGCTTCTATGAGAATAGTGCCACTGCCACACATGGGGTCCATAAAATTGGTAAGTCCTTTCCATTCTGCCAATAGCAACATCCCTGCTGCCAAGACTTCATTTATAGGGGCTATATTGGTAGATGTGCGGTATCCTCTCTTGTGTAGTCCCAACGAACTGTCCAGTGATACAGTGAGGTTTACATCGTTAAGGTGTATGCTCACTTTTAAGTGTGGGTGTACGCGGTCTATAGATGGACGTGCATTCATCTTGTCGCGTATACGGTCTACTATGGCGTCTTTGGTTTTAAGGGTGACGTAATGACTGTTTGTGAACTTGTCTCCGTTTACGACTGCCTCTACAGCAAGTGTATCGGCTGCACTCATATATCTCTCCCACGGTATGTTGTAGATGGATTTATATAGTTGGTTTTCGTTAAAGACCTTGTCTGTCTTGATGGGAACGAGTATTGATAGGGCTGTACGCAGACATAGATTGGCTTTATACATAAAACCCTTGTCTCCATAGAAAGATACTGCTCGGCGAGATTTTTCCACTCTGGCTGCCCCCAATGCTCTTAATTCTTCACATAGTACATCTTCCAGACCATAAAAGGTCTTGGCGGTCATAAGGTAATTATCCTCTGGAATAGGTTTTTTCATCGTTATACTATTACTATCGTTTATGGCTACAAAGGTATGGATTTTCTATTTGTCTTTGGTGCTAATGGAGCGTAGAAATTCCTTTTCGCTGCGGGATAGTTTGCTGTATCCTACGCGGGATATTTTCTCTAGTATAGCGTCTAGTTTGCGTTCTTCGTTGTTTTTGGGCAGGATATCTATGAGTGATTCGCTGCTGGGTTCTGGTTTTTTATTTGTGTCGCTATGGCGATGTGAGGTGTAATATATATACCCAGATAGCCCTCCTGCTATACAGCATATGGCATAACTTACACCGCATATATACATTCCTGCGGCTAATTTTATGATTATAACTAGAGCCGCTATACCGATGCTTATACTCAATGTTCTATTGCGAGGAGTGAAAAATGTGATGTGTGCTTTTTTGTTGCTGGTAGATAAAAAACACATATAGGACAGGCAGGGGAGCATCGTTGAGGATAGGTTTTCTGTGTGTGGTGTATCAAATGTCCATAGTAATGCTGTGCAATAGAATGTAAGTCCACCTATAATGCTGCACACCACTAGTGGTATAGTGATGTTTCTTTTGTGTTTATCAACACGAGATATGCGATATAGTACAGAAAGTAGGAAAATTTGGCTGATGAGGGATAGCAGGTCTTGACACGTAAGGGGATATGTGATTATCGTCCACCAGTTAAAATATGTGGTAGGATAGGATAGTGATAATAGTTTAAAAGAGTCTGTCCCCCAAGATATGAGTGTGGAAAAAATGATGATAAGACATATGGTCATTATCTCCATATAAGGTCTGGTATTGTGTCTTTTAATCTCCATTTCTAGATGAGTAAAACCTTCTGTTCCAATATAGACAAAAACGTCTTAAAAACAGATAGTTCTATGTGTGAAATAGATGAAAAAAACCGTGCTTAAAAGAGTGAAAAAACATTGTGGTTTGAATAAAATTTTGTACTTTTGTACGTTATTAAAAATAGAACGAAACACATAAATTACATATAAAATACTATGAGTGAAGAAATACAAACTCAAGAATATTCTGCCGATAGTATTGTCGTACTGGAAGGACTAGAAGCGGTGAGAAAACGCCCCGGTATGTACATAGGTGATACCAGTGTGAGAGGTCTGCATCATCTGGTTAATGAGGTGGTGGACAACTCGATAGACGAAGCATTGGCAGGGTACTGTTCGCTTATAGAAGTTATTATAAATAAAGATAATTCTATATCTGTAAAAGACAATGGTCGTGGTATCCCTACAGACTACCACCCAAAGGAAAAACGTTCGGCACTGGAAGTGGTGATGACGGTATTGCACGCCGGTGGTAAGTTTAACAAAGACTCTTATAAAGTATCGGGAGGTCTGCACGGTGTGGGTGTATCGTGTGTGAACGCACTGTCGTCTCATATGAGAGTAGAGGTGCATCGTGGTGGTAAGATATATGAACAGGAGTATTCTTGTGGTAAGCCTCAGTATGCGGTGCGTGAGATAGGTGAAACAGACACTACAGGTACTACTGTTACTTTCCTGCCAGATACCGAGATATTTACAGAACACGTCTATCAGTATGAAATCCTCCAGAATCGTATGCGTGAACTGGCGTACCTTAACAAGGGTATAACGATAGAATTGAAAGACCAGAGAGAGCTAGATGCAGACGGTAACTGCAAGAGCGAAATTTTCCATTCGACTACAGGTCTTGATGAATTTGTAGAGCATCTGGATTCGGCTCGTGAAGGGCTTATACCTACGGTTATACATATGGATGGTGAGAGAGATGGTATACCGGTGGAAGTGGCATTGCACTACAATACTTCATATACAGAAAACATACATTCGTATGTGAATAATATCAATACGATAGAGGGAGGTACACATTTGGTAGGTTTCCGTCGTGGATTGACACGTACGCTTAAAAAATATGCCGAAGATTCTGGATTGGCTGCTAAGGAAAAGGTAGAGATAGCGGGTGATGACTTCCGCGAAGGTCTTACGGCTGTCATTTCGGTAAAGGTACAGGAACCTCTTTTTGAAGGACAGACAAAAACCAAACTGGGTAACAAGGAAGTATCTGGTGCGGTGGATAAGATAGTGGGAGAGATGCTTACTACATATCTGGAAGAACACCCATCGGAAGCCAAGCTGATAGTACAGAAAGTACTACTGGCGGCAAAGGCTCGTGCGGCGGCTAAAAAGGCTCGTGAGATGGTACAACGCAAGACGGTGATGACGGGAGGAGGACTGCCTGGTAAACTGGCAGACTGTTCAGAAAAAGACCCAGCTCTTTCAGAGATATTCTTTGTGGAGGGAGACTCGGCTGGTGGTACAGCCAAACAAGGTCGTGACCGTCATTTCCAGGCGATACTGCCGTTGAGAGGTAAAATCCTTAATGTAGAGAAAGCTCTTCCTCATCGTGTATTTGAAAACGAAGAGATAAAGAATATATATACGGCACTGGGTGTGACGATAGGTACAGAGGAAGACAGCAAGGCTCTTAATCTGGATAAATTGCGTTATCACAAGATTATCATTATGACCGACGCCGATGTGGACGGTAGCCACATAGACACGTTGTTCTTGACATTCTTCTTCCGATATATGAAGGAACTGATAGAGAAAGGATATGTGTATATAGCGACTCCTCCACTGTATATGGTTAAAAAAGGACAGAAGCAGGTGTATGCCTGGACAGAGGAGCAACGCGATGCAGCGGTGATGGAATTGGGTGGTGGTAGTGACCGTGGTGTTGCGATACAGCGTTACAAAGGTTTGGGTGAGATGAATGATGTTCAGTTGTGGGAGACTACGATGAACCCAGAGAACCGTACGTTGCGTCAGGTAACGATAGAAAACGCAGCCGAGGCAGACTATATATTCTCTATGCTGATGGGTGATGATGTGCCACCACGTCGAGAATTCATAGAGAAAAATGCAAAATATGCCAATATAGACGCTTAATAGCGGTAGGGCATTGTGAGTCATAAAAAATGTCGCCCCGCAAGGGGCGACATTTTTTATGATAGAGTATAGTCAAGGAAGAATTACAGTTGAACTCGGCAACAAAAAAGCGGCACCCGCAGGGTGCCGCTTTTTTGTTGCCTAATTTTGTTAATTATCCTATGTAAACAG
>JAFYKQ010000135.1 GCA_017537565.1 Flavobacteriales bacterium | reverse complement strand
GAAACTCATTCCAGAGGTACGTCTGGCTGCAGGTCTTCCTCCGCTGGTTACACCTACATCACAGATAGTAGGAGCACAGGCCGTAAACTGTGCGCTGGATATACGCGCAGGCAAACCAAAATACACCACTACGTCCAACCAATTCAAATCATTGGTTAAAGGGGAGTATGGTAAAACGCCTGTGCCTGTTGACCCTGCATTCCGCGAGAAGATTACAGGTTCACCAGTAGAGACCCCTTACGACACTTCCAAATATCAGATGCAGCCAAATCCTACATTGGACGACTGCGGTGGTGTTAAATTGGCACAGAACGAAAAAGAAGTCCTACTTCTGGAACTATTCCCTGCCGTTGCCAAAGATTTCCTTACCAAAACTCGCAAAGCCGAATATGCAGCATCGGCTCCTGTGGTAGAAAAAGCGGTAGAAGAAAAAGCAGACGAAACGGCAGAGGAAGAACCTATCACAGGAAAAGTCATAGAGTGTCCTATGCCTGGTCGCGTATGGAAATTGTGTGCCAAAATAGGTGACGAAATTAAAAAAGGCCAAGAGATAATGGTTCTCGAAGCGATGAAGATGGAAAACAGCATAGAGAGCGACTATGATGGAGTACTCAAACGTTTCTTTGTAGCAGAAGGAGATAGCCTGCAAGCAGGTGTCAAGATGGCAGAAATAGTCCCTCCTGGAACTGTGATTAAAAAACCTGCTACTCCAGCCCCAGAGCCAAAACCTGTGGCAGAACCAGTAGTAGAAGAAAAAGCTCCAGAAGTAGATGACTCTCCTATCACAGGACGCGTGGTAGAATGTCCTATGCCTGGCCGTGTGATGAGCATCAAAGTCAAAGTAGGAGACACCGTTAAAAAAGGGCAAGAGGTCGTTACCCTCGAAGCGATGAAGATGGAAAACAGTCTAGAAAGTGACTATGATGGCACTGTTAAACGCATCTTTGTAGCTGAAGGAGACAACATTCCTGCTGGCGGCAAAATGATAGAAATAGTATAACCTTCTATTACATATCTCATTATAAATGCCCGATCCAAAGTCGGGCATTTTATTTAAGGTTTAATCCATATATCTCCATTTTTACCTCCTGATGGTTGGGAGGATTGGTAATAGATTATTTGACGGCTTTCATTTATTGCTTGTGTCATAGCTGTGGTAGTAGGATAATTGGATAGTTTTGATTGTAGGGTCTCTGGTCGTACAAAGGCCATCTCAGCGGGGTCGTTATCACTCACGTGTCCAGCTGCAACCTCGGCCTGTGTAGCTGCACGCACTATACCGGCTCCTGTCTCGGTGGCGTTACCAGGCGTGCCAATACTCGCTACTTTGTTATCTACATATTGTATACTAGCATATCCTTCCAGTTTATCATTTAATGTGTCGTTTAATTGTTTCTGAACATCTTCGGGAGCGGGAGACCAATCGGTTGCTTTATTGCCTCGTTCTACTTTTACTCTTTTAATTTGGAAACTTTTACCAGCAGCTTGGCTCATACCAAATCCGAACATATACTCTCCTGTTGTTGTGGCTTTGAATTTATATTCTATACGTTGCCAAGTGGTTGTAATAGTCGGAGTTAGTGGTTGCCATATATTTCCAGATGAAGACATTAAATAGCAATAATTCAAAGAAGTTAAATTATCACTTCTCACATCAAATGACACCATATATTCTTCTCCGCTTACTATATTAAATGCAGATGTCTGCAAAACACCCTGTACTTGAGTATCACCAAGAGAGAATGTAGCTACTTTATCTACTACACTTAAAGTGCCTGTATTATGCCACAATGACCAATGTTCTGTCCCCTCACTAAAATCACTATTAAGGATAAGGTTTGTACCACCTACCTCTATTCCATCTACCGCCTTTTTAACCAGTCCCACACTGGCTATGGTCTTATCGGGAGAAGAGGTAGTAGGCTCTACGGTCATAGAAGGCGTGCCGTTAAGAGCTATGCTTGTCTGGATTTTGGCAGGAGTTATGGCAGTGTCGGCGATTTTAGAGGTGGAGATAGAACCGTCTATGACAGAAGCTACAGTAGAGTCTGTAAATGCTACTGTTTTCCAATCACTCCAAATACCACTTTCTTGCCATCTAACTTTCATTCTATCATTTACCGACATACCAACATCAGCTCCAAGAAATATTTGACTAGACCACTCCGAATTATCCCAAGAAGAATGAATTATATGCCCATCTTTACCGGGGTCTCCTTCTGTCATATTACTTGTTGCCTTGAATTGATATAATCCACCATCAGTAGTAGAAATGTTGGCAGATGTTGGTCTAAATGACATTACGTTTAGTTTGTAAGCACTATCAGCTTCTGTTGCAGATACAGCCTTTTCTGTCTTACCTAGTTTCTCGTCCAATGCTACCTGCAACCCCTCAACCTGTTGCACTACTGTGAGAGGATATAATTCTTCGCCATTATTACTTTTGAGTGTTATTTTCTTTTTTGACATATCTCTATAATCATAATTTAATCATTATACTACTAAAATAACAATTATTCACAACAAAAGCAAATCATTTTCCTGCACCTTTAAATCTCATTATGTTAAAAAGTATAAATAAGTAGGATTTTACATCGTAATGTGAGGTGAGAACTACAACAGGACATACAATTTATTTATCTTTGTTGTGTTTTTCTCATAAATCTAATATTTAACAAAGAAATGCCACATATGAATATACTTATACTACATCGTAACGCTTACTACGGCCAAGGTCTATGCAATGCTCTTATCAATTATAACAAGGATTTAAAGGTAGAATACTGCCAGTTTGCTCCATCGTATGATATTACCAATTTTGGCATTATACTATCTGATGCCGAATCATTGCGGTTTATATTACGCGACACCAAAGGGATATTATATGACAACATAAAAATCATTCTCCTTAAAAACGAGCGTGATAGAGAATCATACATACCTCATACGGCTTATGATTCAGATATAAAGGACAATGCTCCCATAGAAGATATATGTAAAGAGATAGAAATAAGCCTGTCCATTAGCAGTGTAAAAATGCTCCGCAAACGTCGCCGTCACGACCGTCTTTCGGCCCGGGAATACCAAACAGCAATATGTATCCTGGAAGGACATCGCAATACCGATATCGCAAGACTACTAGGAATAAATGAAAAAACAGTCTCTACATATAAATGCAGACTGTTTAGAAAATTCAAAATAAAATCAATCCTGGAATTAAGAGAAGCCATGAAAAATATGGATATCATATAATATCACATAACCTCCACAAGCTCTCTTGACTACTTTTTAACCGTACGACTATAACGTGCAGGATAACGGAATAGTACCGCTATAAGCCCTGCTATACCTATCATAAAAGGATAGTATAGATATGGTATTATATCCAACGGAGTAAGACCAGATAGCTGTGAAGCCATAAGGATTTGAGCACCGTATGGCAATATCCCCTGCACAAAACAAGAGAAAGTATCCATTATACTTGCCGTCTTACGAGGGTCTATTCCAAATCTCGATGATATATCACGGGCTATGTCCCCCGTTGTGATGATGGCTATCGTGTTATTGGCAGTGCAGACATTGGCCAGACACACCAAGGCAGCAATGGATAGTTCTCCCATACGGGCACCGTTTACCTTACTCGTGAGTTTATTTATAAGATAGTCTATGCCTCCGTTGTAACGTATCATACCCAACATTCCCCCTGCCAGTAGCGTAACGATAATAAGTTGTCCCATACCATCTATACCTCCTCCCACTGCCGACAGATAATCCCATATAGAGAATCCTTCCATAGAGACTCCTATCACTCCACATAGCACTATTCCTATCATCAGTACCGCCATCACATTGAGTCCGCACAGTGCCAGTAGTATAACAGCTATGTAAGGCAATACTTTTATCCATTGCACTTCTGCAACCGTATGAACATAAGTAATATCTGCTCCCTGGAAGACATACACCGCCAGAAGCAATAACGCACAGGGTGCCACTATCATACTATTCACACGGAATTTGTCTTTCATAAGACAGCCTTGTGTCTGTGTGGCTGCTATCGTCGTGTCTGATATAAAAGAAAGATTATCTCCAAAAAAAGCTCCCCCCACTATCACTCCTACCACATATCCTACGTCCAGTCCTGCGCCCTCACATATACCGCTGGCAATAGGTACCAATGCCACTATCGTACCTACCGACGTACCTACCGAAAACGATATAAAACACGATGCTATAAACATTCCCGATAGCAACATACTGCTAGGAAGTACATTCATCGTAAGAGCCACCGTAGCATCTACCGCTCCCATAGCCCGTGCCGATGCAGCAAAAGCTCCAGCCAGGATAAATATCCATATCATGAGCATTATGTTCTTATCGCTGGCACTACGGGAGAAAAGTTCTACACGTTTGTTAAGGGAAAGGTCTGTAGTCATAAGTATAGACACCGCCACCGCCAGCACAAATGCCACCGTGATAGGCATCTTATAAAAATCCCCCACCACGAGCGATGTTACCAGATATGTAACAAAAAACACCGCCAATGGCAGTAGAGACCATATAGTGTTTTTCTT
>JAFYKQ010000134.1 GCA_017537565.1 Flavobacteriales bacterium | reverse complement strand
GTAAGATGCAGTAATATAAAACATTAGATAAATAGCGTGTAAAACGGCTCGCCATATGGCGAGCCGTTTTATTTTTGATATTATTTGGGATAGATTTTTAATAATAAACATTGTCATACCATATAAAATATCTATCTTTACAGCTACATTTAGCCATTTATATTCATAAAATATGAAAACAAGATTTATAGCACTTATATTTATGTCGCTCACCTCGGTTGTGATGTGGGCTTGGGGACCAAAGGGACATGATGTCGTTGCCGAGATAGCTTCACGCCATATAAGCAAAAAAACAGCAGCGAGAATAGATAAAATCCTGGATGGCAAATCGATGGTTTATTATGCTTCGTGGATGGACGGTATAAAGGGTATTCCCGAATACAAGCATACATATTCGTGGCATTTCTTAAATGTTGACCCAGGGTTTACTTATGAAACCGCTCCAAAAGACCCTCGTGGTGATGTGTATAATAAAACACTAGCTATAATAGATACGCTTAAAGCAGGAGGCCTTACCGCTAAAAAGGAAAAAGACCTGGTGCGATTTTTGATACATATGGTAGGGGATATGCATTGCCCTATGCACGCGGGATATGCACGTGATTTGGGAGGAAACAGGGTTCAGGTGATGTGGTTTGACACTCCTAGCAATCTGCATAGCGTGTGGGATAGTAAACTTATAGAGAGTGCCAGAGCGTGGAGTTACAGAGAATGGGCAGACAATATAGATGTAAAGGATAAAGAAGAGGTGGCGCGTATGATGAGTGGCGATGTGGCACTATGGCGTGATGATATTCTATCACGTGTAGGGAGTTGTTATGATGCCGTTCCTGCCGATGGTCGTCTGGGATATCCATATATCAATGCCTTTACAGATGATGTTGAGTATTTCTTGCTTATGGGAGGACTACATCTGGCCAAGATTTTAGACGAGATATATAAATAGAGATAGGATATGGAGATAGTTTATATACTTCTAGGGATAATTATAGTCTTGATTGTGGTGGTGGCTGTTATGGTTAAAACATCACAGGGAAGACGTGATGATATAAGCCAAGTCATTAAAGCAGAAAGTTCTCGTCTGGAAGGTGTGTTGAGAGATGAAAACAAGAGTTCCAGACTGGAAAGCGGGGAGGTGTTTTCACGTTTTTCTCGTGAGATGAAAGATGATATGGAGCGTTCCTCACAGCGTACGGGAGAGAATTTCAAGGATTTTAAAATGTCCCAGGAACAGGCTTTCAAGACATTTGAAGCGACTCTTAAAGAGCGTTTTGAGACTGCCGCACAGGGAGATAAACAGCAGAGAGAACTGGTGGAAGAGTCTTTTAAGAAATTTGATGAGACTCTTAAAGAACGCTTCAACCAGATGGCACAGTATACCCGTGAGCAGAACGAACGTCTGGTGGAAAAGATGAAAGAAACAAATACCACGCTGGATACTCACCTTAAAAACATACGCGAGGACAACGAAAAACAGCTGGACAATATAAGAGCCACGGTAGATGAAAAACTGCAAACGACACTGGAAAAACGTCTTACAGAATCATTTAAACGTGTAACAGACCAGTTGGAAAGTGTGCATAAAGGACTTGGCGAGATGCAGTCTTTGGCCGTTAATGTGGGAGACCTTAAAAACGTTCTTACCAATGTCAAGATACGTGGAACGTGGGGTGAATATCAGTTGGGTAATATCCTGGAACAGATGCTTTCTCCACAGCAGTATGAACATAATGCACACCCAAATCCTTCGCATAGTAGTCTGGTGGTGGAATATGCCGTCAAACTGCCGGGAGCAGGTGTAGATGATGCCCCTGTGTACCTACCAATAGACTCTAAATTTCCAAAGGAAGACTATGAAGCACTGGTTAACGCATCGGAAGTGGCAGATGTAGATGCTGTAAATACGGCTCGTAAAAATCTGCTTAAAAGCGTAAAACAGTTTGCAAAAGATATTCACGATAAATACATAGAACCTCCCTACACGACCAATTTTGCTATAATGTTTGTGCCGGTAGAGGGAATATATGCCGAAGTGTTACGTGAACCTGGATTTTTTGAAGAACTGCAACGCACGTATAAAGTAACCATTACGGGGCCAACGACATTGGCGGCATACCTCAATAGCCTGCAAATGGGATTCCGTACGCTGGCCATTACACGTCGCAGTGATGAAATATGGAAAACTCTTTCGGCTGTCAAGACAGAATTTGCTAATTTTACAGGGGCACTTGATAAGGCATACACACAACTCACGACGGCACATACGACGCTGGGTAAATTGCGTAGCACGCGTGTGAATAAAATGAATGTGAGATTACGCGGACTGGACGTTATGGAAGAGAGTGACGCACAGAATCTGCTGGGAATAGACGACACACAGGAAATAGAATATATAGAAGAAACAGAAAACGTATAATTAAAATGATGATAAAGAAACATATACCAAATACACTTACACTCCTTAACCTGCTATGTGGTGTGATAGCGACTATATTTGCATATAACGAATACTATATGCACGCGGCGGTGTTTTTCCTATCGGGAGTGACGTTTGACTTTTTTGATGGTTTTGCGGCACGTATGTTAAACGTAAAGAGTGATGTGGGTAAAGAGTTAGATTCGTTGGCCGACTGCATTACATCGGGACTATTGCCATCGATGGTGATGTTTACTATGATGTGTTCATCATTGGCAGGAATAAATGGAGATTGGGTAGCAGACTGGTTCCCTGTATCGTGGGCAGAATTGGCATCGTGGGCAGCATTTATAATTGTTATGTTCTCGGCGTTGCGTCTTGCTAAATTTAATTTGGATACCCGCCAGAGCGAATCTTTCATAGGTCTTCCTACACCTGCCTGTGGGCTTATAGTGGTGTTCTTGCCTTTTTTAAGAGGGGTGGATTTTATGGCAGATGCACTTAATAATTATTGGGTATTGCTGGGTATAACACTGCTGTGTTCATATCTTCTGGTGAGTGAGATACATCTTTTTGCTCTTAAATTTAAGAATTTCACGTGGAAGGATAATCGTGAGAAATGGACTCTGATAGCTTTTTCGGTGCTGATGATAGCTGTGGCAGGCTGGAAGGCATTCCCTGTTATTATACTGGTGTATGTGGCTATGTCTATGGTGATAAGTAGCAGGAAGTGTGCTTGTGATAAAAAGAGATAATACATATGCGAGGTTATGAGGTTATAACCTCGTGTTTTGTATTTTTATAAGATAAAAACATACCTGAATATATTATGACAGATGAAATGTGTAAAAAAACGGTCCTTGTCTTAAAGGGACTCAAGTGTGAGATGTGTGCTAGCAAGGTGCGTGATGCTCTCGACGGTATAGACGGCGTGAGTGAGGTAAGTGTGTGCCATAAGGCTGGCGAGGTTACACTGGTAAGGAATGTGGGTAAAGTAGATGTGAAAGAGATTATAGAGGTGATAAATGGTTTGGGATTTGATGCGAGTGAGAAAAAAGTAGCAGGAGAATCTTCTTGTAAAGTAGAGCCATCTATTAAAAATTCGCATAGCAATCAACGTAAGACTTCTTCTCCACAAAACATAAAAAAAGCCATCATTCCCATAGCCGAGATGAACTGTGCGGCCTGTGCTGCCAATGTCGAAAATATGGTACGTTCGCTAGATGGTGTCATAGAGGCCGATGTAAACTATGCCAGCGAACAACTTACAATATCATATGATGTGAGCGAGATTTCACTTTCTGATGTAAGAGAGGCGGTACGTTCCATAGGTTACGACCTTATACTAGATGTGGAAGATGTAAGTGAAGCAACCGAGGACTATCATCGTCGTCGTTATGGACGTATATTCCGTCGTACGCTTGGTGCGTGGGCATTTGCTGTGCCTATTATGGTGATTTCTATGTTCTTTTCAGATGTAGAACACGTGGACTGGGTACTACTCTTGCTTACGATACCGGTGCTGATATTTGGTAAGAGATTTTTCACGGGTGCAGCGAGACAGATATTTCGCGGTAAGATGGGTATGGATACACTGGTTGCACTGAGCTCTCTTACGGCGTTTCTGTTCAGTCTTTTTAATACGATAGCTCCTCATTTCTGGGAAGAGAGAGGTATGCAGGCCAGTGTGTACTATGAGGCTGCGGGTATGATTATAGCGTTTGTGTTGCTGGGTAAATTACTGGAAGAAGGAGCAAAACAAGGTACTACGTCGGCTATTAAAAAACTTATGGGACTGCAAGCCAAAACAGCCCGTGTTATATCTGAAGATGGAGAAGAGGATATACCTATCTCCTGCATCAAATCCCGTCAAAGAATAAGTGTACGTCCAGGCGAAAAGATACCGGTAGATGGATTTATAGTAAGCGGACGTTCGTTTGTGGACGAGAGTATGATAAGCGGGGAACCTATACCAGTAGAAAAAGAACCGGGGGATACTGTATTGGCAGGAACTATAAACCAACGTGGCAGTTTTATCATCGAGGCAACCGAGGTGGGTAGTGCTACTGTCTTGGCTCGTATAATAGCGATGGTAGAACAGGCACAGGGCAGTAAAGCGCCAGTACAGCGTCTGGTGGATAAGATAAGTGCTATTTTTGTGCCATCGGTCATAGCTATATCGGCACTTACGTTGGTAGGTTGGATAGTTATAGGCGGTATAGACAAGATACCGGTGGGAATAGTATCGGCGGTATCGGTACTGGTGATAGCGTGTCCTTGTGCATTGGGGTTGGCTACTCCTACGGCACTGATGGTGGGTGTGGGAAAAGGTGCGGTAAACCATATCCTTATCAAGGACGCTTCGGCACTGGAAAATATGTGTAAAGTAAATGCCATAGTACTGGACAAGACAGGTACGCTGACGATGGGTAAACCTGTTGTGTCTCGTTTTATAGATATAGGCTATCTACGTAAACACGACAAGGACGTGCTTTTCTCTCTTGAAAATATGTCTGAACACCCATTGGCGGTGTCTATCGTGTCATATCTTAAAAACAAGGGGGCTACACTTATACAGCTTAATCATTTTGAAAGTGTAACGGGTAAAGGTGTGAGAGCCTGTGCAGGAGACACACAGGGAACATACTGGGTAGGTAGTCTCAATTTCTGCAACGAATACATACCTGCATTGGATAAAGACTTGGTAGATACTATTATACAGTGGGAGAACGAAGGTAAGAGTATAATGTATTATGGCCACGACAACTCTCTTTTGGCCGTAGTGGCGGTAAGCGACCAAGTAAAACCTACGTCACTTAATGCCGTTAATATGCTCAAAAAACGCGGCATAGAGATTCATATGCTCACAGGTGACAGCCAAAAGACAGCCCGTCATATCGCTCAAAGATTGGGACTTAAAAACTACAAGGCGGGTATGATGCCAGATGAAAAAGCGATGTTCATAGAAGAATTACAATCACAAGGCAAGACAGTAGCTATGGTGGGAGATGGCATAAATGACTCACAAGCACTTGCTACGGCCAACGTGAGTATTGCGATGGGTAAAGGAACAGATATAGCTATGGACGTGGCTATGATAACTCTTATGACATCAGACCTGATGCTGCTGCCAAAGGTCGTAAATCTATCCCGCAAGACGGTACGTCTTATACGTCAAAATCTCTTCTGGGCGTTTATATACAACATCATTGCCATACCTATAGCAGCAGGACTTCTTTTCCCTATGGGTATAGTGCTTAATCCTATGTGGGCATCGGCTGCTATGGCATTGAGCTCGGTATCGGTGGTGACAAATTCACTGCGTTTGCGTAAAGAAAAAATATGATATGGCGTTATGAAAAAGCAGGAGAAAGGACTTAAACATCGCGTTATAGAGAGCGAATATCTATATGAACGTCCGTGGCTTACGGCACGTCGTGAACGTCTGGAGATGAGTGATGGTCGTATCATTCCCGAATATTATGTGCTGGAATATCCAGACTGGGTAAATACGATAGCCATTACAAAAGATGGCAAATATGTGATGACGTATCAATATCGTCACGCATTGCAAGTGTCTGAATATGAGTTGTGTTCTGGTGTGTGTGAAGAAGGTGAAGAACCTGTGGAGGCTGCACGTCGTGAACTGGAAGAAGAGACAGGATATACAGGAGGGCAGTGGAGTCATCTGATGTCTATATCGGCCAATCCTTCCACACAGAATAATATGGTGCATTGTTTTGTGGCGCGAGATGTAGAGCTTAAAGGAGAGCGTCATCTGGACCCTACCGAAGAGTTGGAAGTATATCTTTTAACGCGTGATGAAGTGATGGAATTATTAAAGACCAATTCTATACTGCAAGCAACGCATATAGCTCCTCTATGGCGTTTTATGGCCGAAGAAAAGTGAGTATGAAATCATTAAAAAAGCCGCCCTGCGGGCGGCTTTTTTGGTGATATAAAGTAAGATGTCTATAATCCAGAATATTTTTTCACGTCCTCTATGCTCATACCACGACGTGAGGCATAATCGGCTACTTGTTCATCATCTATCTCTCCCACACTTACGTAACGAGCATCGCGGTGTGCCATTATGAGACCGCATACACTTGCCTCTGGAGTCATCATATATGAAGACGTAAGACTAATGCCTGTATGTTTTTCGGCGTTCAGCAGCGAGAAAATTATTTCCTTGCAACTATGGTCGGGCATACTGTCATATCCGCAGGCAGGACGTATTCCAGGTGTAGTAAAGCCCCATTTATTTTCTCTTATATCTTGATAGACAATCTCTGTAACGGCTTCGGCTATACGAGTGGATAGTATCTGTGCTATAAGGGTAGTGTAAGAATCCTGCCCTGTGATGTAACGTTCTATGCCACGAGCAGCCGTTACAGCAAAGGCTCCTATATAGTCCTCATTCTCACTATCTATATAATCTGCCAATGAACCAAACGAGCGTTTCTGGTTACGCATCATAGGAATATGAGTGTTGTCGTTTACCTCTATATCATTGCCACAACGACGGGCGGTGAATATACCTGCTACGGCTCGAGGAGATATAAAACCACCGCTGGCCATATCATCATACACCCTTACCGCATCTTCATATAGACGACGTGCCTCTTTTCCTTTTTCACTATGAGAGAAAATATCTGGATAACGCCCTTTTATACCCCATTGGTTAAAGAACATAGTCCAGTCTATATGGTGTTTTATATCTTCTGTATCTATATCGTCATATATGAAAAGTCCCATATGACGAGGTTTTTCTATATGTGAAAAATCCAGATTCTTTACCTTTTTATTTACTTCATTCCAAGGTATAAGAGGTGTTTTTTCTTCTATTTCACGTTCATAATGCTCGCGTATCTCACGTTGTTCTTCTCTTAAATCACTTCCAGATAGTAACATCGAGATTTTTTTAACATCATCGGCCGCATCACTACAATAGACTACTTGCCCGCTGTAAAGAGGTGCCAGTTTTATAGCTGTATGTAGAGCCGATGTGGTTGCTCCGCCTATAAGTACCGGTATTTTAATCCCTTTTTCTTCCAGTGATTTAAGAACATTACCCATCTCGGTAAGTGAAGGTGTTATAAGCCCCGAAAGTCCTATTATATCTACATTCTCACTTATAGCCTTCTGTACTATGGCGTCGGGTTCAACCATTACGCCCATATCTATCACTTGGTATCCGTTGCAGGAGAGCACCACGCTTACTATGTTCTTTCCTATGTCGTGTACGTCGCCTTTGACTGTGGCCATAAGGACTTTGATGCCGCTGCTTGCTTCTTTGTCTCCCTTGATGTAAGGTGTGAGAACATCTACTGCACGTTTCATCACGCGGGCACTTTTGACCACCTGTGGCAGGAACATCTTCCCCTCACCAAAGAGTGTACCTACACTCTCCATAGCCTTCATGAGAACATCGTCTATCACCTTTACAGGGATACTTTCCTTGATGGCTAATGCTTCTAATGTATCTTCCTCTACACCCTCTGTAAGGCCCTTGATAAGCTTATATTTAAGTCTTTCACATACGTCTGGATAAAGACTTGTGATAGATTTTTTGTCATCATTGGCAGTAGATGAGGCCGATTCATTGCTCATACTCTGTGCATATTCCATAAGACGCTCACAAGCGTCTTCGCGGCGGTAAAGAATGACATCTTCCAGATGAGATAGCAACGTAGGTTCTATATCTGAATATAGTTTAATCATACCTGCATTAAGTATAGCCATATCCATACCTGCTGCTATGGCGTGATACAAGAACACCGAGTGCATAGCCTCACGTAATGGATTGTTACCACGGAAAGAAAAAGAGAGATTGGATACACCGCCACTTATCTTTACCCCTGGGCATAGACGTTTAATCTCACGAGTAGCATTTATAAAGTCTATCGCATACTTATCGTGAACTTTCATTCCCGTTGCAACGGTGAGTATATTGGGGTCAAATATAATGTCATTTGCCGGGAAACCTATCGATGTGAGCAGTCGATACATACGGCAGGCTACTTCTACTTTACGTTCATAGCTATCGGCCTGTCCTTCCTCGTCAAATAGCATAACCACCGCTGCATGTCCCAATGCCATTATCTCTCGTGCACGAGAAATGAATACATCTTCTCCTTCTTTAAGGGATATGCTGTTTACTATGTGTTTTCCCTGGATACATTTCATACCTTCTAGTAGCACCTCCCAAGATGAAGAATCTATCATAAAAGGCACACGGGCTATGTCTGGTTCGCCAGCGAGTAGTCGTAAAAAATGTTTCATCGCACTGGGAGCATCTATCATAGGAGCGTCCATACACACGTCTATAATACTCGCCCCGTCCTCTACTTGACGGCGTACTATCTCTATCGCTTCGTCCC
>JAFYKQ010000133.1 GCA_017537565.1 Flavobacteriales bacterium | reverse complement strand
TGGGATAGATGGGTCGGTAGGGTCATAGGGCATAAAACGTTTAACGCTACTTGTATCCAAGTCCATATCTAATGACGCCCATTTATATGGCTGTCCTAATCTTTTAGGGAAGTTATCCAAAAAATGAATCCCAAAATAAACCCTGTCTCCCACCATAAAGGAATGAGCAGGTGTAATAATATTACGTGCAATTTCTTTGGTGGATATACTTTTTATAAAATTACAGTCAAGGTCATAGTACAGCACCTTTTGACCAAAAGAATCAAATATACATATAAGACTGTCTGTTATTGATACATTCTTTATATATATGTAATCATTAGGTCCTTCTCCCGGTGTCTGTATTTTATTTAGGTAGTTCCCTTCTTCATCAAACATAAAAACACCTTTTGATTGTTCTTCACATACATATATCCTGCCGTTACGGTAAAATATTTTTTGTGTTTCATTTCCCACCAGACATTCAGGGGTTGTTTCCAGTGGTATCACGCGGTAGAAAGAGGTGTCCAGGAACTCGGCGAGGTCCATATAGTGTTCTGTGCTGTCCACATCTATGTAAATATGTGGGACATCGTGTGAAGATTTCTTATCTATATTTCCACAGCCTATGAGTATAGAAAGAACAATCAAGATAAACGGTGTTTTTCTCATAGTAGTAAATACATTTATTTATGCTGCTAATTTAGTGAAAAATAAATAAAAAACCCACCGAAAGGTGGGGATATTTCTAATAAGAATAAATTTTATCATATTTTACTTGAATAAGTCGTAAGGTGTTATCTACCGTATCGTTTTTATCTATGAAATAGATTTTTTTATCTATCATAGTATCCGCCCACGCTTCGGCGGTAGCCTCATCTGCAAAGGGAAGCATAGTGTCAAGGTCTATAACTGTAACCTCATTTAAGAACGAAGTAGGGCGATAAATTATCTCTACCGTATCATTCCATTTTACTTCTCTTATTTGAGAGAGTACTTGAGGGTCATAATTTAAATGCATAAATGTCAATTCGTAATTATTTATTTGAGATTTAATACGGAAGAACATAGGTTGTGATAAGTATAATTCTTTTTGTTTAGAATATGATTTAACTACACCTTCTGTTTCTCCAGAAACTTTTGATGTAAATGTTACATACACCGTTTCTCTTTCCTGTGCCTGTGCTACTATACCCAGTAGCAACATAGCTATAACCAGTAATTTTTTCATAGTAGTAGATACATTTATTTATGTGGCTAATTTAGTGAAAAATACATTATCCCGACAGAGGAGGGGTAAATATTATGTTAAACTTCATTTGTAGGGAAAAGATAATAAAATGACTCGTGGGAGATAATAAAAATGTGGATTGCAGGAGAGAGGAAATATGCGTATATTTGTATAACTGAATGATTGCCTCCGTAGTTCAACGGATAGAACGATGGTTTCCGGTACCATTGATGTGGGTTCGATTCCCGCCGGGGGTGCTATTTTACTACCTACTACCACTATATAACAGCCTTCAAATAAAAAATCTATATTTTTTGTCATAAAAATTTATTTATTGAAAAAAAATACCGAACTTTCACTGCCATTTTGTGCCTATACTCACACTTTGGTCTTAAAGGCTAGAAAATTGATTAATAACACTATATGATTAACTGCTATGAAGGATTTCAGAAAACTATTTGAAATATCCTGGGAAGTATGTAACCAGAACGGTGGTATATACACCGTCATACGTTCCAAAATGCCGTCCGTTACAGAATATTTCGGACAAAACTACTATGCCATAGGACCTTTCACGTCCAAATCCCGTGGTGAATTTGAATATGAAGACCTGCCAGATGACGCTGTGGGCGAAGTCATTCGCGAGATGTGGGCCGAAGGCTTTGATGTACACTACGGCACCTGGCTTATAACAGGTAAACCTCGCACTATCCTGTTCAACTACACAGGTAAAGACACTGCCGATTTCAAATACTACCTGTGGAGAGAAGCAGGTGTGGATTCGGGAAGTATATCTCCACTGGCCAATGACGTGGTATCATTCGGATATGCGGTATATGTATTCTTTAAAAAATTGGCCGAAAAGAAAGAATTCTTTGATAACGAAGTAATGCTACAATTCCACGAATGGATGGCCGGTATCCCACTGCCTTTCATTCGCAGCGAAAAGATGCCTTACAAGACCGTATTTACTACTCACGCCACACTGCTGGGACGTTATTTGGCATTTAATGACCCTAACTATTATTCACGTCTGCCATATGTGGATTGGCACAAGGAAGCGGTACACTTTAACATCTTGGCCGAATCACAGATAGAACGTGCGGCAGCACACGCAGCAGACTCATTTACTACGGTGAGCCAGGTGATGTGTGACGAATGTAAATTCTTGCTAGGCCGTGAACCAGACCATATCACTCCAAATGGTCTTAACATTAACAAATTCACTTCTTTCTATAAAGTAGAAATCCTCCACCAAGAACTTAAAAACAAGATACATCAGTTCATACGTGGACATTTCTTTGGTTCATACTCGTTTGATTTGTCACGCACGTTGTATTTCTTTACATCGGGACGTTATGAGTACAAGAACAAAGGTTTTGATATGACGCTGGAAGCATTGGCACGTCTTAACCACAAACTCAAAATGATAGGTAGTGACGTTACAGTGGTGATGTTCTTTATCACAAACCGCCCTTGCCACAGTATAAATCCAAACGTCCTCAACACCCGCGGTATAATGGAAGAGCTGTATAAAAACAGCCAACAGATAGGTAAAGAAGTAGGTGATAAACTATTTGCTCACCTATCGTCAAATGCAGGACACAGCCAGATGCCAGACCTTAACGCATTTATGAACGAGACTATGCGTTTCCGCGTTAAACGTACATTGCAGAGCTGGAACACCGATACACTGCCACCAGTTGTTACACATAACATCATAGACGACCACAAGGACGATATACTCAACTTTATACGCACGTCTGGTCTTATAAATAAAAAAGAAGACCGCGTGAAGATAGTTTATCACCCAGCGTTCATCTCTCCAGACAACCCGCTATTTGGTATGGAGTATAGCGAGTTTGTACGCGGTTGCCACCTGGGTGTGTTCCCATCATATTACGAACCTTGGGGTTATACGCCTTGTGAAGCATTGGCTTCGGGTGTACCAGCTGTAACATCAGACTTGGCTGGTTTTGGTGACTATGTAGAAAACCTTACAAGTGGTGATGAAGACCGCGGTATCAAGGTGCTACACCGTCGCGAATGTTCGTTTGATGCAGCAGCCGAAGATTTGGCAAACTATATGCTCAAGTATGCCACATCTACTTCCAGCGAACGCATCATGTTGCGTACCCGCGCCGAAGACTATGCCATCGAGTTTGACTGGAAGAACCTCATACGTTACTACTTTGACGCATACGACCATATATGTGGCGTGAAAGAGAAAAAGACATTGGTATAAATAAAAACGAAAAGAAATATGTTTACAAATCAAGATTTAGAACAGATATCTGCTCACGGTCTATCGGTTGAAAAGGTAGAAAAGCAGATAGAATACTTCAAAAGCGGCTTTCCTGCTCTGGATATAGTACAGAGTGCAACGATAGGAAAAGGCATAGTGCGTATGGACGACGCACAGGTAGAAAAATATGTCAAAATCTACCAAGACGCCTGCCATAGCAAAAAGATAGTAAAATTTGTACCTGCCAGTGGTGCTGCCACTCGTATGTTCAAGGACCTATTTGTGTTTATAGAAAAATTCCCAGCAGCGGGACAGGGATTTGAAGAGTTCACAGCAGCCAACAAACTAGGCAGCGTGAAATCTCTTATGGAAAAAATCCACGACACTGCTTTCTTCCCAGAACTCAAGGCGATATATGAAGCAGCAGGTGATGATATAGAAAAACACATAGAGAGTGGAGATTACCTGGACATAGCCCGCAAGATTCTTTTGGAAGAAGGATTGGGTTATGGTTCTCTACCAAAAGGTCTTATATCTTTCCACTCATATCCACAGAAAGCCCGTAAGGCCGCCGAAGAACAATTGGCAGAAGGTGTACAGTACGCCATAGGAGCTCACCGCGAGGTAAACCTGCACTTTACCGTTTCGGCAGAACACGAGGCTCTTTTTGAGGCATTGGTACGCAGTGTGAAACCTACACTGGAAAAAGATGAACACATAACTCTTAACGCATCATTCTCTCAACAGGCCAAAAGCACCGATACGATAGCCGTAGATATGGAAAACAAACCATTCCGCAAGGACGATGGCTCGCTCGTATTCCGCCCAGGTGGACACGGTGCACTTATAGAGAACCTCAACACGATAGATGCCGATGTAATCTTTATCAAGAACATTGACAACGTCGTTCCAGACTCTCTTAAAAAGCCTACCATCACTTATAAAGAGGCAGTAGCTGGTCTTCTACTAGAAATGCAGGAAGCGGCACATCGTTATCGTCGCATACTGGATATGGGCATAGAGAAAGAAGCTATGGATTCGCTGGAAAAATACGTGGAAGAGACATTGTGCCACAGCCTGCCTACTGCTTACTCACAGTGGAGCGACGATGAGAAAAAAGACTATATGAAAGCATTCCTTTCTCGTCCTATGCGTGTGTGCGGTATGGTTAAAAACGAAGGCGAACCAGGTGGCGGACCATTCTGGGTACGCGAGGCCGATGGCAGCGTTTCGCTACAAGTGGTAGAATCTGCACAGATAGACATGAATGACCCAGATAAAAAGGCCATATTTGACGCATCGACACACTTCAACCCAGTAGACCTGGTATGTGCCGTTAAGGACTACAAGGGTGAAAAGATAGACCTTACAGAATACATAGACCATATGGCTGGCTTTATATCCAAAAAGAGTCTTTCGGGGCGCGACCTTAAAGCACTGGAATTGCCAGGATTGTGGAATGGTGCTATGAGTCGTTGGATTACGGTATTTGTAGAGGTGCCTATCGAGACATTCAACCCTGTCAAGACTGTAAACGACCTGTTGCGTCCTGCTCACCAAGGTTAAACAGACATGAAGAACAGATACCACCAAAAAATCCTCGCCCTGTGGGCGAGGATTTTTTATAGGTCATATCTTTTTACCTTAATTTTTTCTTCATAAAATATCCTTTGGCATATAGGAAATAGACAGCTACACCTATGGCATTTCCTACCCACATAGCCCAGAAGGCGTGATGATAACCCCAGTGCTGTGCTATATAACCACCTATGAGCATTCCCAGTCCCATACCTGTATCCCAGGACACAAAAAGAGAAGAATTGGCAGTGCCGCGTTGTGCAGACGAAGCCAGATTTATAAATATCGTCTGGTAGGCAGGGAACATATGTCCGTTGCCCAGACCTATTATAAACGCTGCCCCATAGTAACCCCACGCATTGTGAAACGCTGCAAATGTAAAATACCCTACCAGCGATACAAGTAATCCCAACGAAGCATTCTGCACTATCTTACCTTCGCGTAATGTACGACTGCCTGTAAGACGCGATAATATAAGCCCTACCGATAACAACATAAAGAACAGCCCCGTACCTCCCGTTATATCCAGTTCTTCTTTTCCATATACTGCCACATAGGTAGCTATCACCCCATATGAAAAACTCAGGCATACCATAGAGATGATAAACGGCCACGAACGTAGTAGTATAAACCTATCCAGGGACAACTTCTGTGCAGGTTTCTTCTCACGGTGAGAAAGTCTTAATGTATAATTACAATAAAGTCCTGCACCAGATACTATAATCGCCATAATGAACAGCATATCATAGTCCCCTGTAAATCCATATATAAATAATGCTATGGTAGGTGCTATGGCAGTAGCTACGTTATTGCTCAATCCATAGTAACCTATACCTTCGGCTCGGCGAGAGGCTGGCAGGACGTCTATCGCCACAGTGCTATTAGATATAGTTGCCAGGCCAAACGGAGCTCCGTGCAGTGTGCGTACCAGTGCAAAAAGCCACAGACTCCCCGCCAATGGATAACCTATAAACAATACAAAAAACAGAAAAAAACTGGAAAGTAAGACCGTCTTCCTGGGCAGACTATCTACCAGATAACCTCCAAATGGACGTATAAGTAGAGCCGTAAGTGTATAACCCGATAGCACTAGGCCTATCGTCTGTTTACTGGCATCAAATGTCTCTGAAAGATAGATAGGGAAAAGTGGCGTTAGGAGCATAAAAGAGAAAAACAGCAAGAAATTGGCTGTCCATACACGCACATAATTGCCATTCCATAATTTTTCTTTTACCTGCTCCATATCTGTATTTTTATATGGCAGTTACACTATAATGCCAGTGGGATAAATTTAAAAAAGTTCGTGTTCTTTTTTATGTTCCAGCATCTTTTCAC
This sequence comes from Flavobacteriales bacterium, assembly GCA_017537565.1. Taxonomy (GTDB): domain Bacteria; phylum Bacteroidota; class Bacteroidia; order Flavobacteriales; family UBA1820; genus Merdimorpha. The sequence continues at coordinate 3,596 of JAFYKQ010000133.1, read as the reverse complement.
GATAGATGGATAGGACTTTGCTTTTGGATATAAAGCCTACATAACGGTTGTGATATCCCACCACCGGCAGATTCCAGGCCGATGTCTTCTGGAATTTACGCATGATATCTGTTATCGTGTCCTCCCCGTGAATTATCACTGCTGGGGCTTGAACCATCACGTCCTCTACCTTGACCACGTTATACATATGGCTCTGGAACATCATCTGTCGTATGTCGTCCAGCAGTATAACCCCACGCAAGTGATTATGACGTGACACCACAGGGAATATATTACGTGATGATACAGCTATGGCATCGTGTACTATATCACCCAATGTGGCATCTACTGGCACTTTAACGAAGTCGCGTTCTATGATACGTTCCACATCTATATCGTCCAGTATCGTTTTGTCTTTATCGTGGGTAGGCAGGTCACCTTTTTTTATTAGTTCTTCGGTATAGACGCTATAACGCACATAGAAACGTGTTATAACATATGACATAGCCGATACTATCATAAGCGGAGCAATAAGCGAATATCCTCCCGTAGTCTCAACAATAAGGAATACCGCCGTAAGAGGAGCCTGCATCACACCTGCCATAAGCCCCGTCATACCCACCAGTGCAAAAAGATGCACAGGAAGACCAGCCGCAGGATAAACGAGATTTACTGCCATAGCAAATGTCGCTCCCGCCACAGCACCCATAAACAGCGTAGGAGCAAATGTTCCTCCTATACCTCCAGCACCAAACGTGATAGTCGTTGCCAACATTTTAAGATACAACATCGCCAGCATCAACACCACTACCACCACTGGACTTTCCCACGTTTGAGACCACATGAAGTTTGTTATATTTTCCCCTGCCAGCAGTGCATTTATCGTAGCATAACCTTCACCATAGAGTGTAGGCATAAAGAACAGTAATGCTCCCAGTGAGAGAGAACCTACCAGCAGACGTGTATATGTGCTGCTTATCTTACGCTCAAAGAATCGTCCCACACGGGAATAAATCTTGGTAAAATGTATAGAAGCCATCGCCGTAAAAAACGCCAATGCGATGTAATACATTATGTTTTTAAGCTGGAAAGATGTCGTAGCGTCAAAATCAAGTGTAAGAGTCTGCCCCATAAAGAAATATGAGACCAGCACACCAGTAGCCGATGACAACATAAGAGGTATAAGCGATGCCATCGTAAGGTCCAGCGAAAAGACCTCTATCACAAATATTATACCCGTTATAGGCACCTTGAATATCGCCGAAAGAGCAGCTGCCGTACCACAAGCCAATAGCAACTGTCTGGCACGAGAGTCCAGATGCACCATTCGTGAGAAATTGGAACCTATGGCTGCACCGGTAGATACCGCAGGGCCTTCAAGACCTGCACTACCACCAAAACCAACGGTAAGAGGTGCCGTTATAAGTGCCGAATACGTCCCCTTAAATGGCAAGACAGATTTTTTACGAGATATGGCATACAGGACATTTGGTATGCCGTGACCTATCTTTCTACGTATCACATATTTCACTACCAGTAGCGTGAGTGATATACCTATGATAGGAAACGCAAAATAAAATCCGTTGATTCCCCATCTGCCTACCATCACGTCCTCTACAAAATACTGTATGTAGTGCGTCATATTTTTAAGTAGCACCGATGACACACCACCTGATAGTCCCACCACTATACTACACAGTATGAGAAACTGACGCATAGACATATGACGATAACGCCACAGTATGAACCTGCGTATAAGACCTCCGCTGGTTATAAGACGGGAGACATATGCCAGGAATCTGCTTATGGTATGTACTATGCTCTTGGACATCTATGTATAAGAGGTTAAGTAAATATGAGATATATGAACTTATAATAAATATAAGGAATTATTTAAAAACCTCTGCCTTGCTGGCAGAGGTCTTGACTTTACTCTTGTACTATTTTTATAGATAGTTCATCTAGTTGTTCATCTGCCAATGGAGCCGGAGCATCTATCATCACATCGCGTCCCGAGTTATTTTTTGGGAATGCTATAAAGTCGCGTATGATTTCATTACCGCCCAATATAGCAACCAGACGGTCCAGACCAAATGCCAGACCTCCGTGAGGAGGAGCACCATAACGGAATGCGTCCATCAGGAAGCCAAACTGCTCTTGAGCTGCCTCGGGTGTGAATCCCAGGTGGTCAAACATCATCATCTGTGTCTTGGGGTCGTGGATACGTATACTACCACCACCTATCTCGTTACCATTTAGCACTATGTCATAAGCATTGGCGTGAACAGCTCCTGGGTCGGTATCCAGCAGGTGCATATCTTCTGCTTTGGGAGAAGTGAATGGGTGGTGCATAGCATAGTAACGCTGTGTCTCCTCGTCCCATTCAAATAGTGGGAAGTCCACAACCCATAGCGGTGCAAATACATCTGGATTACGCAATCCCAGACGTGTAGCCATCTCCAGTCGTAGAGCACCCAATGCCTTGCGTACTTTACCGTCTTCGCCACATAGTATAAGTATAATCGAACCAGCCTTTGCTTCACACGCTTCGGCTATCTTTTTAAGGTCTTCTCCAGTATAGAATTTATCTACCGATGATTTATATGTTCCGTCTTCGTTGCATTTTATCCATACAAGTCCTGCCGCTCCTATCTGTGGACGTTTAACCCAGTCTGTAAGTTCGTCTGTCTGTTTACGAGAGTATCCGCTACAACCATCTACTGCTATACCTGCCACCAGCGGTGCATTGTCAAACACACCAAAACCGTGACCTTTGGTTACATCATTCAGGTCATGTATACGCATATCAAAACGAATGTCTGGCTTATCACTACCATACAGACGCATAGCATCGTCATACTGCATACGTGGGATAGAATCCATCTCTATACCGCGTATCTCTTTAAGCAAGTGAAGAAACAATCCTTCAAACGTACGTATAACGTCCTCCTGCTCTACAAACGACATCTCACAGTCCACCTGTGTGAATTCTGGTTGACGGTCTGCACGCAGGTCTTCATCGCGGAAACATTTTACTATCTGGTAATATTTATCCATACCAGCCACCATCAGCAGTTGTTTGAATGTCTGTGGGGATTGTGGCAGAGCATAGAACTGGCCTTGGTTCATACGTGATGGCACGACAAAGTCTCTCGCTCCCTCGGGTGTGGATTTTATAAGGTATGGTGTTTCTATGTCTATAAAGCCTTCCCCTGCCAGATAGTTGCGTATAGCTATATTTATACGGGCACGTAGTAGAAGATTTTCCTTGATAGGATTACGACGTATGTCCAGATAACGGTATTTCATACGCAGGTCATCACCACCGTCAGACTCGTCCTCTATGGTAAATGGAGGCGTATCACTCACGTTAAGTACACGCAACTCCTCTACAAATATCTCTATCTCTCCCGTAGGATTTTTAGGGTTTTTGGAAGCTCGTTCTATGACCTGTCCTGTGGCCTGTATAACGTATTCACGACCCAGTGTTTTGGCCATCTCTAGAAGTCCCACAGCAGATTTCTCATTAAAGGAAAGCTGTGTGATACCATAGCGGTCACGTAAGTCTGTAAATACCATCTGTCCTAGGTCACGGTTGTGCTGCACCCAACCTGCCA